>NZ_VSCO01000081.1:0-8423 GCF_047459465.1 Caldicoprobacter sp.
ATATCTATATCATACTTTTTTCAAAAAGTGTTGCATTTAATATTGCAATTTAGAATGCAATTTAGATTTTATAAATTTTCAAAAAACCTATTGACAATAATTTCAGTACTTGATAAAATATCCCTCAAATTCACAAAAGACCCGGCGGCAGGCTGCTTCTTGATGAAAGAAGGTTCTGTTGTCGGGCGTTGTTATAATTATCGTCGGTTGTTAAATGATAGACGATCGAGTTTCAGAATGTTGCAGGTTGGCGGTTACTCAATGGTTTTGATTTAAGCAAAATAGAATTAGCCTATGTTTTGCTATCATGAAATCCGATGACGGAGATATAAGACCTGTCGCAGCTATCTTCAGAGAGCCAGTGGATGGTGCGAACTGGTGGGCGGATGGGTTGTATGCTCCCTCCCGAGGAGAAGGTTCGAAAGGGGCAGCTTGGAGAAAAGACTGTTAAGCTGCCTTCAGTAGAGCTTTACGGGTGGTCCCGTTACAGGCCAGGGTTTGTTAGAACCTGGTAAGGCTTTGTACCGTGAGGTACAGGCAAAGTAGGGTGGTACCACGAAAGAGAACCTTTCGTCCCTTCGGGGGCGAAAGGTTTTTTGTATATTTATTTGCATATTTATACATTTTGCTGGCGAATTTTTGACATATCAGGGGAAGGAGGTATAAGATTGAAACACATATTGGGCGTGTTGGTAGCCAATCAGCCGGGCGTCCTGTCGAAGGTGGCAGGGCTTTTCAGCCGCAGGGCATTCAACATTGAAAGCTTAGCAGTAGGCGTAACGGAAGACCCTAATATCTCCAGAATGACCATAGTGGTAGACGGAGACGAAAAGGTGATCGAGCAGGTAGCAAAGCAGCTTAACAAATTAATCGATGTTATAAAGGTGGCTGATATAGCGGAGGATTCGGTGACCAGGGAGCTAGCTTTAATAAAGGTACAGGCGGACCCTGGAAACAGGAATGAGATAATTCAGATTGTTAACGTGTTCAGGGCTCAAGTTGTGGATATAAGCAAGGATTCCATGATCATAGAGATAACTGGCGACGAGAAAAAGATCGATGCGCTGCAGGAAATGCTCAAGGACTTTGGGATAAAGGAAATGGTTCGTACCGGTATCATAGCCGTGGACAGGGGAAACAAACTCATTAAAGATGAAGATTTATAAAAATTTACAATATGAAGGGGGAATTAAGCGATGGCAAAGCTGTATTATGACCAGGATGCCAATTTGGAATTATTGAGCGGAAAGAAGGTGGCCGTAATAGGATACGGCAGTCAGGGCCATGCTCACGCACTGAACCTGAAGGATAGCGGGGTTGATGTGGTGGTAGGCCTGTACAAGGGCAGCAAGTCATGGAAGCTGGCCGAGGAAGCCGGGCTTAAGGTTATGGAGGCTGCAGAAGCTGCAAAGCTGGCCGATATAATCATGATTTTAGTCCCCGATGAGAAGCAACCCAAGCTGTATAAAGAAAGCATAGAGCCCAACCTTGAAGAGGGAAACATGATCATGTTTGCTCACGGTTTTAATATCCATTTCGGCCAGATTATTCCTCCAGAATATGTGGATGTAACCATGGTGGCGCCCAAAGGGCCGGGGCACACTGTACGCAGCCAATATCAGGAAGGTAAAGGAGTGCCCTGCTTGATAGCGGTTCATCAGGATTACTCTGGTCGAGCTAAAGACCTTGCCTTGGCTTATGCAAAGGCTATAGGCGGTACCCGCGCTGGCGTGCTGGAGACCACCTTTAAGGAGGAAACTGAAACCGACCTGTTTGGAGAACAAGTAGTGCTGTGCGGTGGCCTTTCAGAGCTTATCAAGGCAGGATTCGAAACATTGGTGGAAGCGGGATATCAGCCCGAGTGTGCGTATTTTGAATGCTTACACGAGCTGAAACTCATAGTGGACCTGATCAATCAGGGTGGTTTGAGCTACATGAGATATTCTATAAGCGATACTGCCGAGTTTGGCGATTACACCACCGGTAAGAGGATTATAACCGAGGAGACACGCAAGGAGATGAAAAAGGTTTTGACCGAGATTCAGGATGGCACCTTTGCTAAAAAGTGGATACTGGAAAATCAGGCCAATCGTCCACACTTTAACGCTATGCGAAAGAGGGAGCAGGAGCATCCTATAGAAAAGGTGGGTAAGGAGCTCAGGAAAATGATGCCGTGGATTAAAAATAAATGATAGAGGGGGATGAATGTGCCCAAAAAGGTATATATATTTGACACAACCCTTCGTGATGGGGAACAATCGCCGGGTGTCAGCTTAAATGTCCAGGAGAAACTGGAGATAGCCAAGCAGCTTGAGCGCCTTGGGGTGGATGCCATAGAGGCGGGATTCCCTGTAGCTTCCAAAGGCGATTTTGAAGCGGTGAAGGCTATAGCGCAAAGTATTAGAAGGCCGATTATAGTAGCGCTGGCCCGCGCTGTGAAGCAGGACATAGATAGGGCATGGGAGGCCATTAAGTACGCTGCAAGGCCACGCATTCATACGTTTATTGCTACTTCCGATATTCACATGAAGTATAAGCTTAAAATGGAGCCCGAAGAGGTCTTGAAAAGGGCTGTAGAGATGGTATCCTATGCAAAATCTCTATGCCAAGATGTTGAGTTTTCGCCTGAGGATGCAACCAGAACCAGGCCGGAGTTTCTCTTTAAAGTGTTGGAAGCAGTCATCAATGCCGGTGCTACCGTCATCAACATACCGGATACGGTGGGTTATGCCATGCCCGAGGAGTTTGGTGCCCTCATAAGGAGCATCAGGGAAAACGTTCCAAACATTGACAAGGCCATATTAAGCGTGCATTGCCACAATGACCTGGGGCTGGCGGTGGCCAACTCCCTTGCAGCTATTAGAAATGGTGCTGAACAGGTGGAGTGTACCATAAACGGATTGGGAGAAAGGGCCGGGAATGCGGCGCTGGAAGAAATCGTCATGGCCATTAAAACCAGGAGCGACTACTTCGACTACTATACCGATATAGTGACAGAACAGATATACCGTACCAGCACCATGGTCAGCCATTTAACCGGGGTGCACGTACAACCCAACAAGGCCATTGTAGGGGTCAATGCCTTTGCCCATGAGTCGGGGATCCACCAGCACGGCGTGCTGAGCAATCGTCAGACCTACGAGATCATGACGCCGGAATCCATCGGATTAAAGCAGAGCCAGATGGTGCTTGGGAAACATTCGGGACGCCACGCCTTTGAGGAAAGGTTAAAAGAGCTGGGTTTCACCAATCTTACGCCTGAGGAGATAAATGCCGCTTTTGAAAAGTTTAAAGATCTGGCGGATAAAAAGAAATACGTGATGGATAAGGATATAGAGGCCCTTGTGAATGACAAAGTGGTGAAGGTACCTGAAACCTATGAATTGGAGTATTTTCACATATCCAGCGGCAATACCTCCATTGCTACTTCTACCGTAAAGATCAGGCGAGATGATGAGGTCTTTGAGGAAGCGGCATGCGGAGATGGACCGGTGGATGCTACCTTCAGAGCTATTGATAGGGCCATTGGCATAGAGGTTACGTTGATTGATTATTATCTAAAGGCGGTGACCAGCGGTAAAGATGCTTTAGGAGAAGTAACGGTTAAAATAAGCAAGAATGGGGATGTATACATTGGACGTGGGCTTAGCACAGACGTCATAGAAGCCAGTGCCAAGGCATATATAAATGCGATAAATAAGATGGTTATGGAGCAGAACAACAGGAATGGGCATAACGGCAAGGAGAAAGGCGTATGAATTAACGTTTGCATAGCACTTGCGGACATCAGCTGTTTTAAAGAACCTATAGGGCTGATGGATGAGGCAAGTAAGCTGATTTGTTTTAGATATAACGGTAGTCTAATAGCAGGGTGTCATTTTAAATTTTCTAGATGTATTTATTGCAATAAAATTCAGTTATGAGTAGAATAAAAAGCAAAACTTTGACGGAAAAGGAGTTGATGGAGAGATGGGAATTATGTAAGCAGCAAAAAGATCTTCATCTACGATTCTACTTTGAGGGATGGGGCTCAAGCCGAAGGGATCTCATTCACCGTAGGGGATAAGCTAAAGATAGCAAAGAAGCTGGATGAATTCGGAGTAGATTATATCGAAGCGGGGAATCCCGGCTCTAATCCCAAAGATGTAGAGTTTTTTGAGAAGGTCAAGGAAATCGAGTTTACCCATGCTAAGCTGGTAGCGTTCGGCAGTACACGAAGGGCTGGTATACCGCCGGAAGATGATGTTAATTTGGCCGCCCTGTTGCGAAGTGGGACTGCCGTGGTGGCTATATTCGGTAAAAGTTGGGATTTTCACGTCACCGACGTCATTAGAACTACCTTGGATGAAAACCTCAACATGATTTATGACTCTATTGCCTATATGAAGCAAAACGGCAAAGAGGTAGTATTTGATGCCGAGCACTTCTTCGATGGCTATAAAGCTAATCCCGATTATGCTTTAAAAACCCTTGAGATAGCCGCGCAGGCCGGAGCTGACTGGCTTGTGTTGTGTGATACCAACGGAGGGTCATTCCCGTCCGAGATTGCCGAGATTGTAAAAGTAGTAGTGGACAAATTTTCGTCAATTCCCATAGGCATACACTGCCACAATGACGGTGGGATGGCGGTGGCCAATTCCATAATGGCGGTGGAGCAGGGAGCAGTTCAGGTGCAGGGCACCTTTAACGGATACGGTGAGAGATGCGGCAATGCCAACCTGTGTACTATCATTCCCAATTTGCAGCTTAAACGCAACTATTACTGCGTTCCGCCGCATAGCATAGCTGGATTGGTCAACGTATCACGGTATATAAGCGAGATGGCCAACATGGCACCCAATGAACGTGATCCTTACGTGGGCAACTGTGCCTTTGCCCATAAGGGGGGCATGCATGTGGATGCCATCCTTAAAAACCCTGCTTCCTTTGAACATGTCCCCCCTGAATCAGTGGGAAATGAGAGGCGCATACTGATGTCCGAGGTGGCTGGCCGCAGCGCCATACTGGGCAAGATTCAAAAGGTAGCTCCATGGGTTACCAAGTCATCGCCCGAAGTGCAGCGGCTAATAGATGAGCTAAAGCGCTTAGAGCACGAGGGTTATCAGTTTGAGGGGGCTGAAAGTTCCTTTGAGCTCCTGGTGAGGAGGGCACTGGGTAAGGATCATAAATTCTTTGAGGTGAAGGATTTCCGCGTATTGTGCGAGGAACCCTGGCAGGGGGATTACAGCGCATCGGCCATTATCAAGGTAAAGGTAGACGGGATTGAAGAGGTTACGGCCGCCGAAGGCGATGGACCGGTAAATGCCCTGGATAAGGCGCTGCGTAAGGCTTTAGAAGTTTTTTATCCTCAGCTTAAGAAGATGCGACTTACCGATTACAAGGTTAGAGTGCTCGATACCTCGAAGGCTACCGCGGCTAAGGTACGGGTGCATATAGAATCTACCGATGGAGAAAAAGTATGGGGTACGGTGGGAGTGTCCACCAATATAATTGAAGCCAGCTGGAATGCTTTGGTTGATTCTATCGAATACTTCCTCTACAATGAGATGGGTATGTAGAAAGGGGTTGAAATAAATGGGGATGACCATAACGCAAAAGATACTGGCTGCACACGCAGGGCTGGATAAAGTTGAACCAGGTCAGCTTATAATGGCTAACGTTGACTTGGTTTTGGGAAATGACATCACCTCGCCGGTGGCCATTCGCGAGTTTAAGCGGATGGGCGCCAAGAGGGTGTTTGATAAAAAAAAGGTGGTGCTGGTACCTGATCACTTTACCCCTAATAAGGACATCAAGTCGGCCGAGCAATGCAAAGTCATACGCGAGTTTGCCCGTGATATGGAAATAGAGAACTATTTTGAAGTGGGCCAGATGGGCATAGAGCACGCGCTTATCCCCGAGAAGGGGTTGGTAGTGCCGGGGGATGTGGTCATTGGCGCCGATTCCCATACCTGTACTTATGGAGCGCTGGGCGCCTTTTCTACAGGCGTTGGTAGCACCGATATGGCGGCCGCTATGGCCACTGGTCAGGCATGGTTTAAGGTGCCCGAGGCCATCAAGTTCGTGCTCAAGGGCCGATTGAACAAATGGGTGAGCGGCAAGGATGTAATACTCCACATCATAGGCATGATCGGCGTAGATGGCGCTCTTTATCAGTCCATGGAGTTTACCGGTGAGGGCATGGCCAGCCTGTCCATGGATGACCGATTTACTATTGCCAATATGGCCATAGAGGCGGGTGCCAAGAATGGCATCTTTGAAGTGGATGACAAGACGTTGGAATATGTAAAGGAGCATTCCACCAAGGAGTATAAGATATACAAGGCCGATGAAGATGCAGAATATTCAAAGGTGTTTGAGATAGATTTATCTTCCATTCCGCTAACCGTGGCCTTTCCTCACTTGCCGTCCAATACAAAGACGTTTGATGAAATAGGCGATATCCCCATAGATCAGGTGGTAATAGGGTCGTGCACCAATGGACGGCTTAGCGATCTCAGGATTGCAGCACAGATACTGAAAGGGCATAAGGTACATCCTCGGGTACGTACGATTGTAATTCCTGCCACCCAAAGGATATACCTCGAAGCTATGAGGGAAGGGCTTTTAGAGATATTCATAGAGGCGGGAGCGGTTGTAAGTACTCCCACCTGCGGTCCCTGTTTGGGTGGCCATATGGGCATATTGGCAAAAGGCGAAAGGGCAGTGGCTACCACCAACAGGAATTTTGTGGGACGAATGGGGCATGTGGACAGCGAGGTTTATCTTGCAAGCCCGGCTGTGGCTGCGGCTTCGGCCATTACCGGAAAGATTTCTTCGCCCGAGGAGGTGGTAGGATGATAAGGGGAAAAGCCATCAAATACGGAAACAACATAGATACCGATGTGATTATCCCTGCTCGGTATTTGAATACGGCTGATCCAAAGGAGCTGGCAGCCCATTGCATGGAGGACATAGACCCCGAGTTCAAAAATAAGGTACAGCCAGGGGACATAATGGTTGCCGGTACCAATTTCGGATGCGGTTCGTCCAGGGAGCATGCTCCTATTGCAATCAAAGCTTCGGGTATAAGCTGCATCATAGCCGAGACCTTTGCGCGGATATTCTATCGCAACGCCATAAATATAGGGCTGCCCATAATGGAATGTCCCGAGGCTGCTAGGGATATAAAGGATGGCGATCAGGTAGCTGTAGATCTGACAACCGGCGAGATAGCCAACTTGACCACAGGGAAAACCTACAAAGCTGCTCCCTTTCCGCCGTTCATGCAGGAGCTCATAAAGGCTGGCGGCCTGGTTGAATACGTCAAGGAAAGGATGGGGACACAGGAATGAGGATTGCTGTGATACCGGGTGATGGCATAGGGCCAGAAGTGGTCAAGCAGGCGATAGTAGTGCTTGAGGCCGTGGCACGAAAATTTGGGCATCAGTTTGAGTTTCAGGAGGTGCTCATGGGGGGCGCTGCGCTGGATGCGGTGGGTGTGCCGCTCCCCGATGAGACATTAAAGGTTTGCTTGGAAAGCGATGCCGTGTTGCTGGGAGCGGTGGGAGGCCCCAAATGGGATGATTTGCCGGGGCATTTAAGGCCCGAGGCGGGGCTTTTGGGCATACGTAAAGGGCTTAACCTATTTGCCAACTTAAGGCCCGCAAAGGTGTTTCCTCAGCTCAAGTCGGCCTCTACATTAAAAGAAGAGATATTGGGGGAAGGTCTCGATATACTGGTGGTACGCGAGCTGACGGGCGATTTGTATTTTGGTGAAAAGGGAAGGGCTAAGGTATCAGATGGAGAAAAGGCATGGGATACCGCCGTCTATTCTACCCATGAAGTGGAACGGGTAGCCCATGTGGCTTTTAAGATTGCCAGAGGACGGCGCCGCAAGGTTACCTCGGTGGATAAGGCCAACGTCTTGGAAAGTTCCAGGCTATGGCGCGAGGTGGTGTCTAGGGTAGGGCAGCAGTATCCCGATGTGGAGCTCAACCATATGTATGTTGACAATGCCGCTATGCAGCTCGTAAGGAACCCGAGTCAGTTTGACGTAATACTCACTACCAATATGTTTGGGGATATTTTAAGCGATGAGGCTGCGATGCTTACTGGGTCCCTGGGGATGCTTCCTTCGGCTAGCCTGGGGGAAGGCAAGCTGGGGCTGTACGAGCCGGTCCATGGATCTGCGCCTGATATAGCCGGTCAGGATAAGGCAAACCCCATAGCTACCATCATGAGCGCTGCTATGATGCTGCGCTACAGCTTTGGCTTAGAGAGGGAGGCTCGGGCTGTAGAGGATGCGGTAAGCAGGGTGCTTGAACAGGGATATAGGACGGCGGATATTGCCACACCTGGCGATACAGTTGTAGGCACTCAGGAGATGGGACGCCTTATTGCTCAAAATTTGTGAAACATGGTTCTGAATTTTGTTCGAAGAT
>NZ_VSCO01000004.1:0-34090 GCF_047459465.1 Caldicoprobacter sp.
TCTGAAGCTATCCAAAATGAATAATCCAATAACGGCAATGGCCAAAACCGTACATAGGACCGCTATCTGTCTCCAGGTAATCCTCCAGCCCGCCATCAGCATGATGAACACCCCGAATGCCATAAATGCCGTTATGGCCCCACCCACATTGGTACCCCACCAGGGCAACGCCAGGGTGGCAAAAACCATAGCCAGCAGCACAACGGCTCCAGGCAGGACCATGCTGCAGTGGGATTTCAGTCGTTCTATAGCCGCTGCTGTACCAATGCAAGTAGCCCCCACAAGTGCCCCCATGTACTCGTTGCCTATCCCGTAAAATCGAGCCCCGCTTATCACGTCGTACCCCAGCGGGGATCCCTGTATAAGCTTTGCACCGGTCCATTGGTCAAGCAGCAACGCCGCCGTCATCATAAGGCATATCACCATGATCCTGTCCAGCATGGCGGGGATAAACCTCCATATAGCAAGGGCAAGCAATAGGGTAAAGGAGGCCGCCATCAAAGCAGCCACCGTCAGAGAAGGTTGGTGTACAATGGGCAAAAGGAGGTAAGTAAAGGGCACCAACATGGCAAACAACAGGCAAAGCTTGATAGCCTTCAGATATTTCCTTTTAACGAAAAGGGTTATCAGCGAGGCTACAACCACCGCTATGATGTAAAACACAAACGCGCGTATCAAGAAGGGGCGTTGGTTGTAGATCTCCACCAGCCTCTGATTAAAAGTTATGATGCCCTCCAAACCACTATCGTTATAAACGCTCCTCATTGGAGCGCCACCCTGTTCTGGGAGAGGCGGTATGCCAAAGAAGTCAAGGATAGTGACTCCCACATCCAGGTTGGTCACCACACCCATGCGGTGGGTTGAGGCAGATGTGAGCCAACCCCTGCCTACGCCTCTTCCCGCCATGATTACAGGGGTCAAACGGTTGTTGACCTGCAGTTCCCGTAATGGCCCCAAGGCTGTGAATACAATAATAAGGTCTCTTTCCATGTCAAGCCGCTCCATCAGCCATCCTATGAAGGTATCCCCATCCTCTATGGCCTTACGCCTATGTTCCTCCAGCACATCATCCATCACCATATGCCTGTAGGCTTCCGCTCTGTAGGTATCACCCCATTCGATGGCTATGACGTCGGCTTCATCCCATACCCTTTGGACTGCTTGAGCCATCCTGTCAAAATCCACCCTCATGCCAAAAGGTCGGGTACCGTCCTTTGTGTTTAACCATTCCCCCACGTCTCCCAAAGGAACAACGCCCTTGTCATCCATCATCATGGACACCAGATACCGTTGTGGCTCCTCGAGCGTATCGCTGTTTCCAACCACAGCCACCTTATAGCCGTTTTGCGCCAGGGCAGTACCCAATGCTCCCACTTTGACGGGATACGGCCTGTTGGCATTGTTGCGATACACGGCAGCAATTCCTATACTGGCTATTTCACCGGCCTGTAGCCTGCGGCCGGTTATCTGATAATAGAGGTCGGCAACCTTTTGCCCCTGATATACATCATCGGCCGAGAAGGCAAGAGGGGAATTGGTAGAACCGGTAATCCTAGCACCTGCCCCCATGGTGACATACAGGTTGTTGCACGAACGGCTTCCAGCCGTGTTGGTTGTCATAAGGCCAATTGCCCCTATCTCCATCAACCTGTCCATATTGGGTGTGGAAGCCTCCTTTATGTCCATCCAGCCTAGCCGATCCATGGCCACCAGGACTACCTTACCCCTCCCTGCTTCAGGCAAAGCAGCGCTGTAAACGGCGTTATAATCCAATTGAACAAGTTCAGCAGCACAATCGGTACCTGCTGCCGATTGGCAGGCCGATTCCACCGCATTAGTAGTAATTCCATAATTCAAGGCTATAGAGCATGTTAAAACGCCCAACGTCAAAAGTAAAAAGAGCCTATTTTTCAAGGCACCTCACCTCATACTTGATTCTTCCCAAAAATATCCCCGTCATACCCCTAGGTAACGCACTGCTCAATATAAAAAAGCGGCTGCAAAATCGTTATTAGCAGCCGCTTTTACCTTTCCCCTTAGTTATATGACAATCATCTTGCCCGCCCGATTTTAGTGTCCCTCTGCTCAATCCTATCGTTTGCAGCTCAGTAGGCGGAAAGCTTTAACAGTTTCCATAGTACGGCCATCTTCCAGGTCCACCACCGGGGCATCAAGGCCGTAAGCCAACGCCATGGCAAGGTAGGTACTTCCAACGCTATCATCATTGGGCCAGTTCCTGTACACCCTTCTCATATCCAGAGTGGTTACCAGGCCCAGCTCGTCCTTGATCAGCTTAATGGCTTTTAAGGCCTCCATGGCCTCCCAAGAAGGTGGCGCCACATCTGCCATGGTACAATCGATGATCACATCCTCCTTCGGTATGCCGTAGGCCTCGGCAGCGCGCACAATCCTCTCGGCTAGCTTCAACCTTCCCCTGGCGTCAGCCGGAGTGCCGTCCTCATCTCTAGTATACCCCACCACGCAGGCTCCATACTTTGCAACAGCTTGAAATACCGCATCCATGACAGACTGTTCAGCGCTTACTCCTCGTACCAGCGGCTTACCATTATATAGCCTCAAAGCAGCCTCCAGGACATCGGCCCTTGAGCTGTCCAATTCCAGCGGAAGATTGACAACTGCCTGTACTTCGCGTACCAGGTTGAGCATCACTTCTCTCTCGTCCATTTCCGGAACAGCCACATCCATCGCCAATACGTCAGCCCCTTGGCTTCTCTGGACAATGGCTTGTGACACTATATCCCCTACGGCGTTATCCTTTATTGCCCTAGCAATGCCCTCATTGAACCTAGCATTTATGCTGCCGCCGATGAGCTTCACGTCCTGACCAAAAACCACCGTCTTTGATCCCGAAGCCACGGCCGTAAACCTCTTTGGTGAAACGGCTATAGGCGTCAAGTCCTTCACCGCTTTCCTTATGGCCTTTATGAAATCGGGAGTGGTTCCGCAGCACCCGCCAACTATCCTTACTCCCATTCGTACCATTGTCTGAATATGCCGCTGAAAGACTTCAGGGGTCAAGGGATAAACCGCCCGCCCATCCACTATTTGCGGCAGCCCTGCGTTGGGTTGCACCAAAACCGGAAGGCTGGAATACGATATAAACTCCTTGACGATGGGCATCAGCCCTTCCGGCCCCAACGAACAGTTCACTCCTAAAGCATCAACTCCCAGGCCCTCAAGCACCACCACGGCAGTTAGCGGATCCGCGCCTGTAAACGTCCTTCCCCTTTGATCAAAGGTCAGCGTGCATATGACAGGCAAAGAGCTGTTCTCCTTAGCGGCCAGGACAGCTGCTTTGGCCTCACGTAGATCACCGAGGGTTTCGATCAAAATGAGGTCAACCCCCGCCTGTACCCCTGCCCTAACCTGCCTGGCATATAATTCATACGCTCGTTCAAAAGACAGTGGCCCCATGGGCTCCATGAGCTGACCTATGGGCCCCATATCCAACGCTACCCATTTGCTCCCCGCAGCACGCCGTGCCAAAACTACAGCCTGGGTTATCACCTGCTCCACAGTATATCCCGTGTCCCTAAGCTTGAATTCATTGGCACCAAAGGTATTGGTAGTTATGACATCGGCACCCGCCTCTATGTATTGCCTATGAATATCCTCGATGATATCAGGATGAAGAATGTTGAAGGTCTCGGGCGGTTGACCAGGGGGAAGCCCATAACGCTGTACCATGGTCCCCATTGCACCGTCAAACACGATTAAGCGGCGTTTCAGCTCCGTTCTAAAATCCATAATCAATTTCATCCTTTCACTAACCCGCTTTGCAGCGATAATAGGTTAAGTATAGTTTTATTATCATACATATTCTCCGATAAATCATTACCTCCTTCTTGGAGATAATACAAATATAACCCTTTATTTAAAAAAGGATTGCCGGGCTAAGAGCTTTCATTTTACTGGCCTTAAGAATTCCCCAACATACAATGCAATATTATCTAGAGGCATCGCCAAACTCCATTCATAACCCTATCTTTCATTACGGGGATATGACACATTCCCCAAATCACTTATCTATACAGCTTGTTAAAAACCCAACAATATTCTACTAAACTTAACAAGATAGGATGCAGACATCCCGGATAGCTGTTGATACAATAGAAGAAAACGTAACAGAGCACATCCATAGCATCAAGGAGGTTCAATATCATGGAAGCCATGACAGGAAAAGAGCTGCTTATAAGGACCTTCAAACATGAAAAAGGCCTTCCAAGGGTGCCATGGGTGCCTTTTGCCGGTATCCATGCTGGCAAGCTCAAAGGCTACACCGCCGTGGAAGTTTTAACCGATGGTGAAAAACTGCTCGAATCTCTTTTAGAAGTAAACAGGTTGTACCGCCCTGATGGGCAGCCTGTGCTGTTTGACCTGCAGGTAGAAGCCGAAATCCTGGGCTGCCAGCTGGTATGGGCCGAAAAAGCCCCACCATCTGTCAAATCCCATCCGCTAGCTTCAGATAAAGCCATTCCTCAGCGTCTACCCGAAAGATCAGATGGGAGGCTTCCCATGATACTGGAAGTGATGAAAAGATTTAAAGCCGAAGTTGGTCAGACCACCGCTTTATTTGGCCTGATATGCGGGCCCTTGACCCTGGCATCCCACCTGAGAGGCACAGAGCTGTTCATGGATATGTTTATGGACTCCGACTATGTACATCAGCTCATTGGATATACCAGCCAAGTAGCCAAAACAATGGCAGAATATTATATAGAAGCCGGTATGGACGTCATCGCCGTTGTGGATCCTCTGGTCTCTCAAATCTCCCCCCAGCACTTTGCACAATTCGTATCGGAAGCCGCTGCAGAAATTTTTAGCTTTATCAAGCGAAAGGGAGCACTGTCCTCCTTCTTCGTATGCGGCAATGCTTCAAAGAATATAGAGGAGATGTGCAAAACCGGTCCCGATTCCATATTCATAGATGAAAACATAGACATGGTGGAAGCTAAAAAGATTACCGATAGATATAACATAGTGCTGGGCGGCAACATCCCCCTAACGTCAATAATGCTGTACGGCAGCCAGCAGGACAACATGAAATACGTGGTAGATCTACTGGATAAATTAAATCACCATAACCTGGCCATCGCACCGGGATGCGACATGCCGTACGATGTTCCTCCTGAAAATCCCATAGGCATACAGCAGGCCATACGCAATACCGACGAGGTAAGAAAGATGCTGGAAAACTATCAGGGCACACAACTGGACATAGAAGTGGAGCTGCCGGACTACGATAATCTCGAAAGGCCGCTCATCGAAGTGTTTACCTTAGACTCAGCCACCTGTGCCGCTTGTACCTACATGGTCAATGCCGTAAAGATCGCTAAAGAACACTTCGGCGACAGAATCGACTGGGTGGAACACAAGTTTACCACCCGCGAAGGCATAGCCCGCATCAAGAAGATGGGCATAAAAAATCTGCCCTGCATCTATATCAACGGCAAACTCAAGTATTCATCCATAATCCCTAGCAGAAACGATCTGTTCAGGAGCATTGAGGAGTGTTTAAAATGAGTCGCAAGATATCCATATATTTGCTTACCGGTTTCCTAGGAGCGGGAAAGACCACCCTTTTAAAAAACCTGTTGGAGTCTAACAAAAATAAAAAGATTGGCATAATAATGAATGAGTTCGGCAGCGTAGGCATAGATGGTACGCTGGTCAAAAGGGAAGGCATAGACATGATGGAAATAAATAATGGATCCATATTCTGTAGCTGCCTTGCATCCAACTTTGCCCAAGGGCTAATAGCTATGGCCAGTACTCCCATCGAATTGCTGTTTATCGAAAGCTCAGGGCTTTCAGATCCATCCGGGATGGAAAAAATCCTTTACGACATACAGCCGAAAATCGGCGATATTTACGATTTTAAAGGTACCATATGCCTTGTGGATGCCACCTCGTTTATGGAGCTGTCACAGGCGCTGGAAGTTATAGGCAAACAGGTAGAATACAGCCATTTGATAGTGATAAACAAGGCTGATTTGGTGGACGCCGAAATGCTTAAAGCGGTACAAGGGAATATTCGCAGCTTAAATCCTATAGCCCCCATAGTAACCACTTCTTACGGCAGATTAGACCCTACATGGCTGCAACAAAATCTCGAAAACTTCCAGCTGCCACCGGCCACTCCTAACCTCAATTGCCCGTCTAACAGGCCAAAAACCCTGCTCCTTGAAGCCAATGGGGTATTTGAGAAAGAAAAGCTAAAGGCCTTTTTACAAAGCCTTTCAGATATTGCCTTTAGAATAAAGGGTTTCTTCAAGCTAAATGAAGGATGGCACTATGTGGATGGAGTCAACGGTTCTATATCCATAACTCCCATTAATGCAGAGCGTAACCTGTCGCAGCTAGTGGTGATTTTAAGGACCAGGCAACCCGTGATGGATATGATACAAAAAAGCTGGGAAAAGCATTTCAACAATGAATTGTGCATTAAATAAACCATCAAATGCACATAGCAATGAAATTCAACGAGAGATAAAATGGCCTATCACTGTTTGATGGAAAATGGAGTTTCTCCCCTTATTTTGGATAAAAAAAAGGGCGTTTTAAACGCCCTTTTTTACGCCACAAAAGTCTTTGCCAGATCAGCAGCCGATGCAGCATCGGGTGCATAGCCATCAGCACCAATCTCATCGGCAAACTTCTGCGTGACGGGTGCTCCCCCTACCATAATCTTTACCTGGTCCCTTAAGCCTGCCGCCTTCAAAGCCTCAATGGTATCCTTCATAGCCGGCATGGTGGTAGTGAGCAGGGCAGACATGGCAACTATACAACCAGGACCTGCCGCTTTTGCTGCTTCGATAAATTTTTCGGGCGAAACGTCAATGCCCAGGTCGATCACTTCAAATCCTGCCCCTTCAAGCATCATGGCTACCAGATTCTTCCCGATATCATGTAGATCGCCCTTCACGGTGCCAATGACCACTTTCCCTATGGGCTTTACATCTCGCTCAGCTAGCAAAGGCTTTAAGATGTTCAGACCGGCGTGCATAGCGCGAGCGGCGATGAGCACCTCTGGAACGTATATCTCGTTATTCTTGAACAGCTCACCTACCTCGCTCATTCCCACTATAAGCGCCTTATTTACAATATCCTCGGGATTTACCCCCTCTGCCAGCGCTGCTTCAACCATCTCCTTTACCTTTGGAGCATTGCCGGCTTTCAAAGCATCAGCAATTGCCCTAAAATCAGCCATCTGTTAACCCTCCTTATCAAACGCAAGTTCATCGCTTGGACAATTCACTCTATTCCTACCATGTATAATGGTTATAAAGCCTACGTTATAAATTATAACAGGTTTAACTGAAGCTGTACCGGTTAAATCTTGTGAAAATAGGGACAATCTTGTCAATGCTATTTCTAGAGATTCTTCCTGTATTGAGACGGGGACATGCCGACATATTTTTTAAACACCTTGCTGAAATAGCTGGCATCCTCATAGCCCACCTGAGATGCAACGGCTACAATAGAGAGAGATGTATCTTTAAGCAATTCTTTAGCCTCTTCCATTCGCACCATGGTCAGATATTCTAAAAAAGTTATGTTGAGCTCCTCCTTGAATAAGTGGCTGAGATAATAAGGGCTTATATATACGCTTCTCGCCACATCCTCAAGGGTAATATTTTTATTGAAATTTTCACGGATATACTTCAAAGCCTCACCGAGGCATTTGGCATTGCGCACCTTCTTGGTTTGGTACACGGTGTCCATGAAGGTATCCAGCACCTTCACAACCCAGTGACATATCTCTTCAATGCTGTTAATCTGGGACAGTTCGGAAATAAAGTTGTAATTTAGGCCCAATAGCTTCTCCAGGCTGGCACCGCCTTCTACCGCCGCCCTGGATATGACAACTACCAGCTCCAATATTCTGGCCTTCATTAGGTCCATATTGCCAGCGGTGCGGAAGAATATATCGCCCAACAGATCATTTAGAATTTCCTTTGCAGCGGTACGGTTCCCTAGCCTAACCTTACTTAAGAGCTCCTTTTCTTTGTCTATAGGATATGTGGGCTCCTGGGCCTTGGTCTCAAGGGCCTTGATGGTCTCCTCCGCTCGCTTTCTCTCAAATATCGCCTCGGCCAGCTTTGCCTGCTGTTCATTGAGCTCCTTCCTATACTGCAACGTAAGCATGCCGGTCTTTGCGATGTGGTTGGCCACTATAAAGATAAGCTTAGCTGCTGCCTGTACGCTCCTACTGGATAACATCTTTATCTGCCTACTGGCCACCACCAAGGCTTCGCGGTTGATGTTGAGATCTCGGGTCAAGTTCAAAAATTCCTGCAGGGCCATCTCATCCCAGTCCCACATAATAACGGGGCCGCACGAGATGCTGCCCAGGTATATATCCTTAAACATTATGGGCGCCGCAAACTCTATCAGCCCGGCATGACACCGAAAGATATACGGTTCACCCAGCTGGGCTGCCTGCCTGCCCGCATAGCTCATGGACTGATTGCATCGCTTAAGCCCTTCGGGATCAGAACGCACCACTTTGCAAAACGGACACTGGCCTTCATATTCATCTGGAACGACGATAGGCTCACCTTTAGCGTTTGCGCATATCGCTCCCAGCCCCGTAGCCAACACAAAGCAGTTGAGTATGCTTTTCAATTCCTTTATATCGATTACATCCTCGATGCTGATATTTTCGATGTCGTAAATTTTGTTGCCGTGTTCAGCCACCCCATAATCCCCCTAAACGCCAGGTTCCTTTGTTTAACTATATCTCCTTTCCACCGCTTGTGCAACATCCTGTCCTTCGGAGTCTCTTGTGGTGGTTGATCCCACATCCAACCCAAGCAAAAGAACATCCCTGCCTTTTTAAATCTATTACCATCGATAATGATTTAAAAGAGCTTATTCCACCCTTTGATAAATTATATCCCTTCTCTAATTATGCCAGCAAAGAATCAGAGGGAAATAAACGGACAAAGAAGACCTCATTCTACACAATATTAATAACTTTTTAATCGAACTTTACCATAACTTTAAGATGGGTTCCATCATTGTGGGTTAACAGATTAAACGCATCCACCACCTCATCTAGAGCAAATACATCGGTCACTACGTTATCAATATCTACTTCCCCGCTGGATACTAATTCAATCAAAGGTTCAAAAGCGTTTAAACTATTTCTTGAACCATAAATATTCAATTCCTTCTTGACCAAAATAGAATGGTTAAATGTAACCTCTTTTTTTCCATTGCCAATCAGTATAATTTTACCACCAAAAGCAACTGCCTCAATGCAATTTAACAGAGACTCAGGATGGCCAACAGCTTCAACGCATACATCCATACCGTTCCCGTTGGTGAACTCCTTTACCCTCTCCATTAAATCTTCCTTGCTAGCATTTATAACTCCGTCAGCTCCCATCATCTCTGCATAATGCAATCTTTTCTCGAGTATGTCGGCGACATATACCTTTGCACCTCTTAACTTAGCAGCTATTAAAGCAAAAATTCCAATAGGACCTGCACCAGAAATCAAAACATTATCACTCTTTTGAATGTCTCCGCGATTAATCGCATGATAGCTAATAGAAAACGGTTCGATCAAGGCCAGCGTTTTGGCACTTAATCCTTTTCCATTATAAATCCTTTCGATAGGCATGGTAATGTATTCTGCAAAAGCCCCATCCCTTTGGACTCCCATAGTTTCATTAAACTCGCAGCAATTCACCTTTCCCCTCTGACACGAATAGCATTTTCCGCAATTAAAGTATGGGTTAGCGGTGACAATCATGCCCTTTTTAAGCCCATACTCGTTTTCTTCAATCTCCACTATCTCTGCAGAAAATTCATGACCTGGAATTCTAGGATAAGTTGCAAAAGGTTGATTTCCCGTATAAGTTGCAACATCCGAACCACAAATACCACAATATTTTATCTTTAAGAGAGCCTCGCCTTTCCTAGGAGTAGGTATATCCCTTTCAATTATTTCAATTTTGCCAGGTTCCTTTATATAAACCACTTTCATATTTTTCACCTCTTCTTTTGCTACTTCACTATTATTGGTCTATTTTTATCGTTCAAATTCAGTACAACTATATCAAAAAAATACGGGCAGAATAATAATCAAAATTCAGCCATTCTTTGAAAATTGCTTAAAGAAAGTGCAACAATCGCATACAACGTCAAATTACATTACTTTTTTACAAAAGCCATTCTTACCTCTGTCCTAATAAAATAAATTGTTAATTATATTCTATCATAGAATTAATGTCATGTAACCCCTTTGGTTCTTTTACTAATTATTTAATTAATACACAATTAATATATGGAAATCATTGGCAAACAAAATCTTGAATAGTTTTTATCACCAATAAGCCCTAAGACTTTGAGGAGCTAAGTGTGGTATGTATGATATGCTAATTTTTAATAAGGCAGGCATAAAAACAAATCCATGCGTAAAACATAAAAAAACGCCATCCTTTAGCATATCATTTCAATTTATCTCGTTTTATAGGTTTCAACAATTTATCTATGATTTTATTACATTGAGCCTTATGCATCGGTTTACCTTTCTTTTATTGCCCTGCAGCTATCCTTATCATAGCCTGGTGCTGAGCATCTACCTGTCCATCTTTGTGGCGAACACTGTTTAGAAAATGGATATCGAAATGCCCGTCGGCACCATTTCCCTTTATCCTGTCGTAATTTATTCCTGCCCCATAATCGCCACTTCTCCAGCTCACATAAGCTCCATCTGGAGCCGAATCCAGCCCTGCATGTAGCGCTGCAGTGGCAGAAGCCGCCAGCTTGCGTCCGTTTATCAGCACCAGCACCGGGCGCCTTGCCCAATAGTTTACAGTACCATTGGCTAGCTTTTCATACTTTTCCCAAATGCCCTTCATTATGAGGGTATCCTCCTGTGTCAGCGGTTCTACATCGGCATGGCCCGACCCATAGGTTCTTACAACCTTAAAGCTGATGCCAGTATAAAAATCCACTACTGTGGCTGTAGAATTGAGCGGGAAGACGTACTGCACTTCTTCCCACCAGTCCAGCAGCTCGCCATATTGGGGCCCTGGAGTGGTTTTTACAGGTATCTCCTTCTTGGGAATCTTTAAAACCTGACCTACGTACAGCACAGCCGAAACGTCTATGCCATTGGCCTGCGCGATGTCTTCAACCGATACGCCATACTTATACGACAGATTCCATAGAGTATCTCCTTTGGCTACGGTGTGGTTCAAGTAGGTAACCTTCGGCGTATCTACCGACGCATTGCTCCGGGGAATGATTATCTTCTGACCTGGATAAATTACGGTTAAACCGGTCATGTTGTTGGCTGCAAATAGCAGATCTAACGAAACCCCAAAGCGCTGGCTTATTTTCCACAGGGAGTCACCCGGCTGTACAGTATAAACGCTGGTGGCATCTCCCCTTGAAGCAGTTGAGCCGCCCAGAAGCTTATTCATGACGCCACGGGTAATAGGGCCTATGATGCCGTCAGCTGCCAGCCCGTTTGCCTTTTGAAAAGCCTTTACGGCCGTCTCGGTTATGCTGCCGAAGTAACCCGTGATCTGAGGATATGTAAAAAAGCCCAAATCCCTGAGAAGGCGCTGTACAACGGCTACATCCTCACCGCTCATCCCTTTTTTTAAATTCCTGGTAAGCTGATACCCTGCAGCTGAAACTCGCGAAAAAGGCACACATATGAACAAGATAAGCAGTAAGGCTGTAACTACTGTCAATGCAAGCCTTTTTGTAGACACTCTTCCTACCTCCCCTTTCCCAGATAATTGAAATGATGTGCTAAAAAGGATGGCTTGTCTCTTATTGTAACTATATTATATCCTGGGAAAAGGAAGGCTTTCTAGTTGAAAAATATGGTACTACTTCATCTTCATCTATCATCTCATCTGGGACATAATTTCCTTCTCCTTTTCCTCCATAAACTGGTTTGTATACAGCCTGTAATAATACCCCCTTCGCCTGAGCAGCTCAAAATGGGTACCTTGTTCAACCACGCGCCCATTGCGAATTACCAGTATGCGATCAGCCGACTTTATGGTGGACAGGCGGTGCGCTATCACGAAGCTGGTCCTGCCACGTAGCACCTTTTGTATAGCGTTCTGGATGATCCGCTCGGTTTCGGTATCTACCGAAGAGGTGGCCTCATCCAACACAAATATCCTGGGGTTGGCCAAAACTGCACGGGCAAACGAAATGAGCTGTTTTTGGCCTGTAGACAGCCTGTTTCCACCTTCGCCCACCTCGGTATCATATCCCTTTTCCAGCTTCATGATGAAATCGTGGGCGTTGACTAATTTTGCAGCCTCCACCACCTCTTCATCGGTGGCATCCAGCCTGCCGTACCTTATATTTTCCTTAACGGTTCCGCTAAACAGATGGGGCGTCTGCAGCACATACCCTATATTGGATTGCAGCCACAGCTGGGAACGCTTGCGGTAATCCACCCCATCGATCCTGATTTCACCTTCGGTGGGCTCATAAAAGCGACACAGGAGGTTTACAATAGTGCTTTTGCCGGCACCCGTCTCGCCCACCAGAGCAATTGTCTGGCCGGCTTTGACCTCGAGGTTGAAATTCTTAAGCACCTCCTCGCCCTCTTTATAGGAAAAGGATACGTTGTGGAAAGTCACATCACCTTTTATGGGCGGCCAGTTTTCCTTTTTGGGCGTAAACAGATCGCCATATTCCTCGATAATTTCAGGGGAATCTTTCACGTCGGGTTGGGTTTCAAGCATGGAAAAAACCCGTTCGGCCGAGGCCTGAGAATTTTGCAGTTCGGCAAATATATGAGCAACGTGGCGAATGGGCTCAAAAAATTGCATTGTATACGAAATGAAGGCTACCAGGGTACCATAACTTATGACATTATTGATGACGCCGTTACCTCCCAACCACAACGTCAGCCCCGTTCCGATGCTGCCCAATGCCGTCACAATCGGCATATAGATGGATGAAACCACAATCGCCCGAACGGAAGAATACCGCATCCGCTCGGTAAGCTCTTCAAACTCCTTCAGGTTTTCCTCTTCCCTCACAAGGGACTTGGTGGTCTTAGCCCCCATTATCCCCTCGTTGAAAGCTCCGGTAATTTGAGAATTGATCTTGCGCACCTCTCGATAGGCCTTCAATATTATCCTCTGAAAATACATGCTGGTTACCACCAAAATTGGCACCACCGAGAGGGTGATGAGGGCAAGCTTCCAATTTAAATAAAGCATAATCCCTATGGTGGTCAGCATCATGGCGATTCCCCACATCAAATCCACAAGGCTCCAGGCAAGGGTTTCGCTCAAGCGCTGAATGTCAGACGTCATCCTGGCCATAATCCATCCAACCGGCGTTCTATCAAAATAGGAAAATGATAATTCCTGCAGCTTTCTAAAACCCATATTTCTTATGTCATAGCACAGGCCTATTTCAATCTTGCCGGCAATGCATATCAACAGCCATACGTTGAGGGCCTGCACCGCGATGAGGAGGCCGTAAACTAAAGCAAAAATCCACAGCCCTGCCAGTTCACCGGGAACAATGAAATGGTCCACGGCATATCTGTTCATAAGCGGAAAAACGGCATCGATGCCACCGGACACTACCATAACCAGCGCCAGCAGCAATAAATCCTTCCTATAAGCCCGGGCATAACTAATCAACTTCTTCCACAAATCTATATTAAACGACTGGGTATATTCCTGTTCCTCGTAAGCGTTCATCTAAACCATTCCCCCTTCATTGCGCTGAGCACTCCATATTACTCTCTTCTGCCAACTCCTCTTCCAACTGACTCTGCAATGCCCATAGCCTCTGGTACAGGCCGGGCTGCCTGATAAGCTCCTCATGGGTACCCGACTGAACCAACCGCCCCTGATCCAGCACCAATATCAAATCGGCTTCGGCCAGGGTGGTGATGCGATGGGATATGATAAAGGTGGTCACCCCTTTTCGCCTTTCCTTCAAAGCCCTGCGGATCTGTGCGTCGGTTTCGGTGTCGACAGCACTTAAGGAGTCGTCAAAGATCAATATGGAGCTGTCCCTGACAAGAGCCCTAGCAATGGCAACCCTTTGCTTTTGCCCACCCGAGAGGGTTACCCCCCTCTCGCCTACTAACGTGTCATACCCCTTTTCAAATTGCTGTATAACATCATCAAGTGCAGCTACGCGTATCGCCTCTAAAATTTCTGCCTCCCCCGCACGGCTATTGCCCAACGCTATATTTTCCTTTATGGTCCTGGAGAATAAGAAAGGTTCTTGAAGCACAATGCCTATATGCTGGCGCAGCCATTTTTTGTTTATCCTTTTAAGCTCAACTCCGCCGATGGTAATGGAACCTCCCTGGTAGTCATATAACCTCAAAAGCAGGTGAACCAATGACGACTTGCCAGAACCGGTAGGACCAAGGATGGCAACAGTCTGCCCCTTCTTCACCTTAAAGGATACATCTTGAAGCACCGGACGGCCTTTTTCGTACTCAAAATAAACATTCCTAAATTCGATGTCCGCATTTAGATCGGGCTTGAGCCCGTCTTCGTTCATATCCTCCCTCGGCTTATCCAAGAGCTCCTTAACCCTTGCCAAAGAGATCTGGGTCCGCCCCATGTCAGTCAGTATTCTACCCATCTGCCTAACCGGCCACAACAGCATACCCTCATAGCTCATGAAGGTCAACAGAGTCCCGAGCGTCATAGTGCCCTGAGATGCCCAATATACTCCTATGACCAGCACTATCCCCATCTGAAACATTATGAGGAAATCCGAAATGGCCCAGTAATTGGCCATCAACCGCATAAGGCGGTATGATAAGTCCCTATATTCCCTATTCTTATCATCAAATTTCTTAATCTCGTAAGCTTGACGGCCAAAGGCCCTTACCACCCTTATCCCCGTCAGGTTCTCCTGCAAAACGGTGGTCAACCTTCCTTCAGCCTCATCAACTAGACGAAATGCCTCCTTTACTTTTGAAAAAAATATGTACGAAAAGACGAATATGATAGGGACTACAGCCATGGAAATAAAGGTCATCTTCACATCGAGGTTGAACATTATGACAAGAGCCATGGTTAGGAGAAACAATGTTCTTCCAATTTCTACCAGTTGTACGGCTAAAAAACGCCTTATGGTCTCCACATCAGAAGTACAGCGCTGTACCCAGTCACCTGTCTCAGCCTTCACATGCTCATCATAGGGCAAACTCTGAAGATGGTCGTAAAGCATATTTCTTAAATTTCTTGCGGTAGACTCGGAAGCCTGTGCCGTCCATTTGCCCCTCATATACATGGCTGCTCCGTTTATCAGGCTTATGGCCAGCAAAAACAAGCCACATATCCACAGATTATGAGCCAGGACATCCCTGCCTCCTAGGCGTAGTATGACATCCTCCATCCAGTAGGGGATATCTATTGGCTTATTGCCAATGATGGAATCCACTGTTGTCCTTACAACCAGCGTCGGCATTAGGGAAAGCAGAGCAGAAAAAGCGGTAACGACTACAGCCCCTGCATACCGCATCCTGTTGTCCTTCATGAGATGCCACAACAATCTCCACGGACCAGAGTTCATCCGACTCATGTGAATCTTGAGCACATCTCCTTTCCAGTTAATTGTCGCCCGAAATCCGTTTTTACAATGGAAAAGGCATCATTTAAACAGCCTAAAAAACCAGTTTCGCCTTATGAAGACAGCTTTATGAGGACATAGTTCTTGGCAGCAATAACAGCGAATACAGGTACCTAGATCAATGCGTGGCTTACCATCAGCCATTTTTATGGCTTTGGGCGGGCAATACCTCGCACAATCGCCACACCCCACACAAGCCTCATACCTTATCATGGGATGTGGTCCCAAATAGAACTTCAGAAACTCCGAAAGCCGGTTGTCGCTTTCAAGGGCCCTTACTAAAAAGCCCAGCTTTTTGGAATCGGGCAGCTTAAAGTCAAGTACACGGAGCTCATCAAACGAATCCCCTATAATCTCTATATCTTCCAGCCTGCTGCTGCATAGCCCCCGTTCTTCAGCCCGCTGTACGGTGCATATCCTTTCAACGGGCAATCCTACCAATGCGGCCGAAACTACATCGAGTGCATAAGGGCTTGGGCTCATAAGAAGTGCACCTACATGACGCGGCCTACCAGCCGACGGCCCATTGCCCTCCATTCCTTCTATGCCGTCCATCACCGAAAGAACTGGCTTCACGTAAGTACATATGTCCACAAGCAAATCGGAAAACTCTTTCAGCTTCTTCATCCTTAGATGGTATTCGGCCTTGGTCATGCCGGGGATAACGCCGAAAAGGTTCTTGACTGCCCCGGTAAACAGGGTCAGTTCGTGGGTCTTCAGCTTTGCCAAAGATATGACGGCATCCACATCCTGCAGCACCCTTATCACCGTCATGCGCTTGGCCACCTTTCCCTCAGGGTGGCTGATTTCCACTATATCGGTGTCGTAATTGAGGAGAGCGCCAGTCCTCTCATGTACTTCTTCCATGCCACAAGCCCTGTATATGCCTTTTAAAGCCCTCTCGGTATATAGCCCCCCGGGGCTGTCGGCAATTATGGGTATAGCCCCTGCCGACTGCACAGCCCTCACCACGGCCTCCACTACGGCAGGATGCACAGTTACGGCTTCCTCTGGCCTTTTCCTCGACAACAGGTTGCACTTGAGCAAAACCTTCATACCGGGCTTTATGTACTTTTCAATGCCACCTAGCAGCTCCACACCCCATCTTACGGCCTTTTCAACTTCCTGGCGGTCATAGCTCCCACACTTCATCAATGCTACCGGCCCGTATTTCATCCTAATTCCCCCATAACCACTCATACTCCCACAAGCCCGCATCAAAAGATTCATGACCTATTGGGCATTGCAGTAATTCACCGTAATAAATCGCTTCATGCACTGGAGCATGATAGGAATTCTCTATATATATAACCATTTTATCGTATTTTCTTTGCCCAATCCACAGGCCCAACACAAAAATAGCAACTATAAGCGCCCACACCACTACCTTATCCGACAGCTTACGCTCCCGATATAATCCCACAGCATTGGCTGCCAAAAAACCTCCTATGAGGCCTCCTATATGCCCCCAGTTGTCGATTCCCGGCTGAATAAAACCAAACAACAGATTGATGCCGATTATGATGAACAACCTAGGCCCAAATACGCGCTTAAACAACGTGCGATTTCTTTTGCGAAAATAGAGCAGAGAACCCATGAGGCCAAATATGGCGCCAGAGGCGCCGGCTGCCGGATTAGGGCTAAAGAGATAGCTAAAGAGGCTACCCATCAGCCCTGACAATACATATATTACAGCAAACCGAATTTTACCGTAAAGCTTCTCTGCTATCGGCCCGTATATATAAAGGGCATACGAGTTGAACAACAGGTGCATAACTCCGACATGCAGAAACATAGCGGTAAAAAGGCGCCAGTACTGCCCTGCAGCGATCAATTCGTTCACCTTGGCGCCAAAGTATACCAGCTGATAGCTTAAATTGATATCAAATACCGTACCTATAAAGCTCATGATCAGCCATACAGC
Organism: Caldicoprobacter sp.; assembly: GCF_047459465.1. Lineage (NCBI taxonomy): Bacteria > Bacillati > Bacillota > Clostridia > Caldicoprobacterales > Caldicoprobacteraceae > Caldicoprobacter > Caldicoprobacter sp. The sequence goes on from NZ_VSCO01000004.1 coordinate 17,555, forward strand.
AACATTTAACCCTAGTATGACATACGTAACGTAGGGGGGCCTGGGGTCCATTCGCATACCGCCGTTACTCCAATCATCATACGTTCCGCTCGCATCCCATTCATCAATTATCTCATACTCCCCTTCTATGATGTCCGGGTCGCGGTCCCATTCATGCTTCATGATAACCTCCTCAATCACAATATCTTTTTTAAAAAGTTGCCTATGCGCTTTATGGCTTCATTGATGTTGTCGATAGAATAGGCATAGGAACACCTTATAAATCCTTCACCGCTGGCTCCAAAAGCACTGCCCGGGACTACAGCGACTTTTTGATCCCTCAACAGCTTTTCGCAAAACTCCTCGGATGTCATGCCGGTCTTCTTTATGGAGGGGAAGACGTAAAATGCCCCTTTGGGTTCATAGCATTCCAGCCCTATCTCCCTGAAGCCGTTTACCATTACTTTTCTCCGCATATTATACTGCCTGACCATATACTCCACCGAAGCAAAACCATCTTCGAATCCCTTTCTAAGGGCCTCAACGGCCGCCACCTGGGCCATTATAGGAGCACATAGAGCAGTATATTGATGGATCTTCACCATAGCGCTGATCAAGGCGGGATGACCTGCAGCATACCCCACTCGCCAACCCGTCATGGCAAAGGCCTTGGAAAAGCCGTTTATGACTATTGTACGTTCTTTCATGTCTGGCAAGCTTGCAATGCTGACATGCTTATAGCCATATGTCAATTCCGCATAAATCTCATCGGATATGACTATAATATCAGTGCGGCGCAGTACCTGCGCAATTGCTTCTAAATCCTCCCGAGTCATAACAGCTCCAGTAGGATTATTGGGATAGGGTAAAATCAGCGCTTTGGTCTTGGAAGTTATCTTCTCTTCCAGCTTTTCCGGGATCAAGCGAAACTCATCTTCGGGCCTACACTCCACTGGTATGGCCTTGGCTCCTGTAAAATGGACGCAGGGCATATAAGCCACATATGAAGGATCGGGTATCAAAACCTCATCCTCCGGATTGAGGATGGCCCGCAACGCCAGATCTATGGCCTCGCTAGCACCAACGGTCACCACTATTTCGTTCTTTGGATTGTACTCAAGCCCAAACCGCCTGCTCAAATAGCAGCTTATGGCCTTTCTGAGCTCCGGCATCCCCCAGTTGGAGGTATAGCACGTCATTCCCTTTTCCAGGGAATAGATACACGCCTCGCGCACATTCCATGGAGTTATGAAGTCGGGCTCTCCCACTCCTAGGGAAATGACGCCTTCCATCTCGCTGGCTATATCAAAAAATTTCCGTATGCCCGACGGCGGTACCTCCTTCACCCGTTCAGCAATCATACTCTCTACGTTCATGGTACGATCACCTGCCTGTAATCCTTCTCTTCGTCTTCCAACACAACTCCCTCTACTTTATACTTCTTCAAAACAAAATGGGTAGCCGTGCTAAGCACTGAATCCAGCACAGACAGCTTTTCGGCTACGAAAAAAGCCACTTCCTTCATGGTTCGCCCTTCAACCATTACAGCCAAATCATAGTCTCCCGACATAAGGTAAACCGATTTAACCTCGGGAAACTTATAAATTCGCTCCGCGATGGCATCAAAACCCTGATCCCTCTGGGGGGTCACCTTTACCTCTATAAGGGCAGTCACGTATTCACGGTCGGTCTTATCCCAGTTTATTATGGTATTGTATTTAACTATAACCTTGTTTCTCTCCAGCTCCTCTATCTTTTGCTTAACGGTCTCCACATCGGTACCCAGCATCACTGCTATCTCTTCAGGGGTTCTTCTACTGTCCTCATTCAATATTTCAAGAATTTCATTGACCATAAGCCAATCCTCCCATTCTCACATGAAGGTATATATTTGGATAATTGTATCACCTGTTTATCCTTTACGTCAATACACGCCTTAAACCCTTGGGATAATAATTCTTCAGCATGCCATCGGACAGCTTACCCCATCCCAAAGAATAGCCATCCACCGTTACCAACACCCATCCCTTTCCATCAAATCCTGTAAGGGTAAACCCTTCCAGATATCGCACTACCTCTTCTGAATCGCTTGAAAATTCAATGGTTTGTACTACCGATTCCTTCCTGGATGCCATAGCCAGGGCATGGCCAGGTATAAACCTACCCTTTTTGATGGTCCCCAGCCTTAAGCCCGGTCGCAATACCTTAAGCCCGCTTAAGTCGGGAAGGGAAGGCGGTATCCAGTACAGCTGTTCCTTGCGCATATAAAGATAGCCTTCTATGGGCTCTCTCATATATTCCTTAACGAAACGCTCGTACTCAAGCGGCAGCTTGCTTATCCCCCTGCGCTTATAGAAAAGGGGTAGGCTACTGCTACCACCATCCGCCTTCTTTTCAAACAGCGCCATAAAATGGCCTTCACCCTTTATCTTATGCGGCCAAAGCCGATAAGCTTTTGCAAGCTCCGGATTCCCGCTTGCCCATTCGGGGACTCCCCTGTCAAACCATCTGAAGCGCACATCATCCACCAGCGAAAAATCGGGGTGTTCCTTTAAAAACCAGTCCACTACCCCTTCGTTTTCTTCGGGAGAAAAGGTACAGGTGGAATACACCATTCTGCCGCCCGGAGCCAGCATCTCAGCTGCATGCTTCAATATGCTCTTTTGCCTTACGCTGAGCCTATCAGGTAGGGTATAAGACCACACTGAGCACATATCCGGCCTCTTTCGAAACATGCCTTCGCCCGAACAGGGAGCATCCACCAGTATGCGGTCAAAGTAATTCTTGAACACCGCCGCCAGCCTGCCCGGCGTTTCCTGGGTAATAGCAACATTTCTGACACCCAACCTCTCCAGATTTTCACCCAGCACTATAACGCGGGAGGCATCGATTTCGTTGGACAGCAAAAAGCCCTCCCCTTTCAGCCGCGCAGCTATTTGGAATGACTTTCCTCCGGGCGCAGCGCACAAGTCGAGCACCTTATGCCCCGGCTTTACTCCTAAAAGCTCAGCCGGCGCCATGGCGCTGGGCTCCTGAATATAATACAGCCCTGCATAGTAGTAAGGGTGCTTGCCCGGCCGATCCTCATTGCCATAATAAAAGCCAGCTTCGGCCCATGGAACTGGCTTCAGCTCAAAAGGTGCAATGGATAAAAAATCCTCCGGAGCGATCTTCAACGTGTTCACCCTTAATCCCTGATACGGCGGATTTTTAAAACACCCCATAAACTCGGCATATTCTGGGCCTAAAATGCCCTTCATCTTATCCATAAAAGCCTCAGGCAAATTGGTCACCTTTTCGCATCATCTCCTTCAAACAAACCTGCAATGTCCTTAAGCTGATCTTGGGTAAAGCCTTTAGCTTTAAGCGGCTCAATTATGTCTTTTTCCTTATTGGGAACAAACGCCTTTATTATGGTACACTTCCCTTCAATCACATAATCCCCCAAACAAGCAGGTATAAGTACCGAATCTCCAGCTTTAAAGGGCTGGCTTCCCCGGCTGTAAGTTATCTCCCCCTGCCCCTCCACCACCGTCAACGTAAAGAATTTAGACCCATCGGCCGTCTCTTTCATACAGCTATGGCATTCCAGCTTTTGTACAGCAAAATAACTACAAGCCACATAGTATATACGCCTGCCGCCCTCCTCTTCAACTGGCAGCCCTGATAGCTTATCTTTTGCAAGCCTGCCACTGAAATCTATCACATCCAGCGCTTTGTCCACATGAAGCGTCCTGGGCTTGCCATCATCCCCTAGCCGGTTCCAGTCATACACCCTGTAGGTGGTATCGGAATTCTGTTGAATCTCGCAGATGAGAATTCCTGGCCCTATGGCGTGCACCACCCCTGCCGGTATATACAGAACATCTCCAGCCTGCACTTCGACGCTTCTCAGGTATTTCTCCAACCGTCCAGCCCTTACGGCCTCCTCAAACTCTTCCCTGGTGGTTCCAGGCACAAGGCCATAGATCAGGCTGGCACCAGGCTGTGCATGGATTATATACCACATCTCGGTCTTTCCCGATCGACCATCTTCATGCAACGCCGCATATTCATCATCCGGGTGCACCTGCACAGACAGAATTTCGCTAGCATCAATAAGCTTTATGAGCAAAGGAAACTCATTCCCAAATCTCTTGTGTACCTCTTGTCCCAATAGCTGGCTTCCATAGGAATCGATGAGCTGCCTCAAGTTCATTCCCATTAAAGGGCCATTGGCAACCACGCTGGTACCGTTGGGATGGCAGGCTACATCCCAGCTTTCTCCTATCTTATTAGACGGAAGCTTCCTGCCATATTTCTCATAAAGAGTGCTACCACCCCATATCTTCTCCTTTAATATGGGATCAAATAGCAATGGATACAGCACGATGGTCTCCTCCCCACCGCTAATCCTCATTCACATCGAAAAATTTTGCCGATCAATTATCAGTTACCCTATTTATTATAACGACTCAAGGCCAAAAAATGAAGGATGATGTTTCAACTAAAAAGCTTCCGGTTAAATCCGGAAGCGCAAAATCTAACATTTAAGCCTGCCCATCGGCGCCGTTTTCGGCTGTGAACTCACCGCCGTTGTTTCCATTGTCATCAGCCTGCTCACCCGGCTTTTGCGTCTCCGAAGGAATTTGAGTCTCAGGAATTTCCTCGGCAGGTTTTGGCGGGCCTACTCTTTTCAGTCCCACAATCCTGGGATAATTGCTGTATGCCTCTTTGACCCTCTTGATTTCCTTTCCATCCTTATAATACACGCGGTAGGTCTGAACCTTGATTCCCGGCCTAGACTCGTATTCTATAATCTCCTCTCCGGGATTTAAAGTGTTGTCCTGCACCACTTTTTCGGCTGGCTTTTCGGTCTGCTGCAATATTACCGATACCACCTCTATCTTATCGTAATCGGTAGGCGCCTTGCCGTATACTTCAACGTAAAGCCTTCCACCTTTTATATACCTGTTGAAAAATACCGGCGTATCCTTGTTGTTTTTGATCTTCAGGTCGAGCTTGGGATAATCCACCGTAGCATCCTGCCCCACTTCGGTATAAGTAGAAGGCCATGAATGATGCCATCTCTCCACTATCTCCAGGTCAGCGCGTATAGCAGCGCCATACAAAGTGGTAGAAGTCTGACAGTTACCTCCCCCCGGTTCATTCACCAGCTTTTTGCCCTCTTTGATGACCGGAGCATCCAAATACCCATGGGCTTTATCCCTGGGACCCGTTGCTTCGTTGAATGAGAACACCTCCCCTGGATCAAGGCGAAGTCCATCAAAGCTTTTCGAGGAAAGGGTTATATTATGAATCCTCTGAGGCGTTCCACTCAACTTGGTGGAATAAACGGCAATCCTGCTGGTCCAAGTTTTAACCTCTTCCAGAGTATATTTGGGGTAAAGCGTTTGAACCGGGATCTCATAAGGAGTAAAGTCCATCGCATCCACCTTGGCCTTTATATCGGCCATAGCCTGTTCAACCAGCATCCCTCTCCCTATGACCTCTTCCGTAAAAGTAAACTTTGGGTCACTGTCGGGATGAAACTCGATTTGGGCGTCAACGGGTTCAACGTTTATCTGCTTGGCAATTGTCTGCAGTTCATCTTCAAGAAGTGAGACATCGTATGTCAAGGTAGTAGTAAAATGTCTCCCATTTCTCCTGGCTTCATATATATCCATAAGCCGCTGAAAGATGTTGCCCCGTCTTCCCACCTGATAGGCTTCTCCCACTACTTCCTCTATGTTGAAACTGGCGCCAATATCCCTGTAGGTGTATTCCCACTCCAGCTCTCCATAGCGCAGTACTAACTTCATGGCATCCAACTGGGGCTGATGACGGTCACTTACGGCTTTCAACCCTTCCTCAAATGTCAACCCTTGCAGCGGTATGCCGTCAACCGTCACTCCTGGATAAAATCGGTCGCTGTTTAAAATGCGATAGGCAAAAGCCCCTATTCCCAAAGACGCTAAAAAAATGATTGTAAACAATATCATCAATGCCGCTTTATATATCCCATCTTTTTTCTTACGGCGTACAGCCCTTCTCTTTACAGCTTGCCGCTTAGACTGAGTCGTAGATTGCATCCATCTTACCTCCACTTATTAGAGGGATCCCCCGTTTTATTTTTATGTGACGTTTATTACTTTCTCTTTCGCACAATTTATTTATATAGTAGAATAACCTCAGACAGAAGTAAATACATTACGCCATAAAATAATAGAAGCTTAACAGTCTGAAGCAAAACCGTAAAGTTTTTTAAAACTTTCGTAACAGTTTTACTTCAGCACCGTTAAGCTTGATTTTATATGGATCCTTTTATACGGCCTCAATATTCATGGTGAGCTCGACAAGCTTTCCCTCGGCTTTTATCTTATCTATAAGCTCCTCGGTCACTATATCCCCCTCAGCAGCCAACAATTCTCCCCTCTCGCTCATTATCCTCTTAGTAACCCTCTTCCCCAGAAGGAATCGCCTTTGCTTTTGCTCGAATAAAGAAGAGCCTTTATATTTGTATTGCTCATCATTGGCGTTTCCCGCAAGTTGATAAACTTCTCCACGCGGTTTATCGCCTGCATTATCGGCTCCATCACTAACGCCATCGCTGACAATCAGTATTCCATTACCATAGGTAACAACCTGGGAGGAATTCAATTCTAAATCTTTTTGGTTTTGGGCGTATAGCTGGCATCTTACAATCCTTCCATCGCTTTCATCGAAGTAATATTCTTGTACATTCCCCAGGTACTCGCCCCTTTGAGTGTAGACCCTGGCGTCCTCGAGGCTCATGCCCTGCTCTATCAAATCAAGGGCTTCCTCAACCTGCGAGAAATGCAATATATTTTCCCGGCTCTCGGTAATGACCGCATGGGACCCTATCCCTAACACCTTATCAAAGGGCAATAGCTTGGCCCCTAAATACCATTCCTCATCTTCGATGATGAGGTACTGTACCTTCCCTTCATAGCAATTTATCAGCAACTTCCTAACCCTGCCACACTCAATACCTTCCCTTACGCATATAACCGGCAACCCTTCAACATCATGCATAGCTTTCATATTATCAACCCCGATCATACCCCTATTGTCGTCTTATCATTCATTCCACTTAGGATTTTGTGGCATTGATTCTATAAGACAATATGTAGAGGCTGTCGCTCAAGTGAACATTTTCAACTATGACATCATCGGGTAAAACGACATCAATGGGAGCGAAATTCCAGATGTACTTTATGCCACAGCTCACCAAAAGTTCGGCGACTTCCTGTGCCTTCTCCTTTGGGGTACAGATCACTCCTATATCTATATTATGGCTTGCAGCGTAGCTCCTTAAATCGTCCACGTCGTAGATCTCGATACCGCGTATGGACATGCCTATCAAACGGGGATTGACATCGAACATGGCTCTTATAAAAAAGCCTTCTCTTTCAAAACCGCTGTAATTTGCTAGAGCCTGACCCAAATTTCCTGCTCCTACCACTACCATGTTGTACTGCCTGTCCAACCCCAGGATCTTTTTAAACTCCTCGCACAGCTCTGCCACATTATAACCATATCCCTGTTGCCCAAACCCCCCGAAACAGTTGAAGTCCTGTCTGATCTGCGATGCAGTAAGTCCCATCTTCTGCCCCAGCTCGTTGGATGACACCCTTTTTACGCCATTTTTCTTAAGCTCCATAAGATACCTGTAATACTTGGGCAACCTCCTTATGACTGCCTCGGAAACTCTGCGCCTACTTCTTTCCATCATAAAACCACCTCCACACGGGTTAAACGCCGTTTAAAGCAGGCCAATCCCCTTATTTTAAAATTATTTCCATCGATATCAGTGTAACAAATAATACCGTCAAGTTCAATATGAAACTAAAAATAAAGCATTCCCGGCTTATTTCAAAACCGGAAATGCTTTCCCCTCAATTCTCTTTTTCATTCTGTCCCATAAGAGAGTGGAGGTTTAAAATGGCAGAAGAAATATGCTTTGCCATAAACTTTTCAGCTTCTGCCGCATTCCTTTTCATAATCGCCTCAAAAATGCTCCTATGCTCATTTAATGACTGACATGCTCGCATGGGCACCTTTAAAGAACCGCGCCGTGCCTGTTCCACATACCTAAGCAGGTTGTCCAGCAGATGTTTAAGTACCTTGCTGTCGCAGGCCTCGTATATCACTCCATGAAAACGCGTATCCAGCTGGGTAAGCTGCTCAAAGTCGTTTTTCTTGGTATAATACCCCATCAGCTCCACGATCTCTTCCAATTCTTTGAGCTTTTGCTGGTCTATGCGCTGGGCTGCCCATCGAGCCGCCAACCCTTCAAGCATGGAACGTATGGTATATATATCATCTATATCTTGCTGAGAAAATCCGTTTACCACCACTCCCTTATTGGGGATGGAAATCACCAGCCCTTCCAGCTCTAGTTGCCTGATAGCCTCGCGTATGGGGGTCCTGCTTACACCCAGCTCTTCTGCCAGCCTGGTCTCAACCAGCGCATCGCCAGGCTTGTAGCGGCCATCCAATATGGCATCTCTAATGTAATTAAACACATATGAATGCAGGGAATATCTCTCCAGCGATTGCAGCCTGGCAAACCTCTTGGCTTTCGCCACACCATTCTCTTCAATATTTTCCATAATACCTCACTCTCTAGACTTTTTATTGTCCAGAATTTTTCCGAGTATAATTGAGCAAGCCTCCTGCCAGTATGACTTCCTTTAACCTGGGCGAAAGATTCAACCCCACCTTTATCTCCTTATTCTTAGTGAGATTTTTAACGATGATCACGTTGCCTTGCCTTATCTGCCCAATGGCATTTTCAATGACAAGGCGATCATCCTGATCAATATCATCATAATCCTTTTCATCCACAAATGTCAAAGGCAATATCCCCGAATTTATAAGGTTTGCCATGTGAATTCTGGCAAAAGATTTTGCTATTACACCTTTTATCCCGAGGTACAAAGGCACCAAAGCTGCATGCTCCCTGCTGGAACCCTGCCCGTAATTGTGCCCGGCCACTAGGAAACCGCCACCCGCTTTCCTGGCGCGCTCGGGAAAATCTTTATCCACCAAAGTAAGGCAATAATCGGCAAGATAAGGTATATTAGACCGGTAAGGCAACAGCTTGGCATTGGATGGCATGATGTGGTCGGTAGTGATGTTGTCCTCCATCTTAAGCAATACCGTGCCCTCTACTATATTGGGAAGTTCCTTGTTGACAGGGAAAGGCTTGATGTTGGGCCCCCGTACCACTTCTACATGTACCCCTTCGGGTGCAGGCGGAATGATCCCGTTGTCGTTTATCTCGAAGGCATCGGGCATTTCGACCTCAGGATACTCGCCCAGAGTACGAGGGTCGGTCAACACGCCGGTCAGGGCGGTAGCAGCCGCCACCTCGGGGCTGGTCAAATAAACCTTTGCGCTTGGCGTTCCGCTTCTCCCGTAGAAGTTGCGGTTAAAGGTCCGCACCGACACCCCATTGGTAGCTGGCGCCTGTCCCATGCCGATACACGGCCCACAGGCACACTCCAGAATGCGTGCACCAGCTGCTATCAGGTCGGCCAGGGCTCCGTTGCGTGCCAGCATGGTAAAAACCTGCTTGGATCCAGGAGCAATCACCAGGCTGACATCGGGATGCACCGTTTTACCTTTGAGTATCTTAGCCACGCGCATTAGATCCAAATAGGAGGAATTAGTACAGCTTCCAATTGCCACTTGGTCAACTTTGATAGGCCCAACATTCCTTACGGTGTCTACGTTGTCAGGGCTATGGGGCTGCGCTACCAGCGGCTCCAATGCGCTCAGGTCAATCTCGATCTCCTCATCATACTGAGCATCAGGATCAGCCTCAAGGGGAATCCATTCGTGTTCGCGCCCCTGCGCCCTCATGAAAGCTCTGGTCACCTCATCGCTGGGAAATATGGAGGTAGTGGCACCCAGCTCTGCACCCATATTGGCTATGGTAGCCCTCTCGGGCACCGTCAGTGTGGCAACGCCTTCGCCGGCATATTCCATGACCTTGCCCACACCGCCTTTAACGGTAAGCCTTCTTAACAGCTCCAAGATGATGTCTTTGGCGCTTACCCACGGTTGCAGCTTTCCCTTAAGCCAAACCCTGCATACCTTGGGCATGGTGAGATAATAAGGTCCTCCTGCCATGGCTACCGCCACATCCAGCCCTCCAGCCCCGATAGCCAGCATGCCGATTCCACCGGCTGTGGGCGTATGGCTGTCAGAACCCAGCAACGTCCATCCCGGCCTGGCAAAACGCTCCAGATGTACCTGGTGACAAATCCCATTACCGGGCCTGGAGAAATATATACCGTATTTGGCTGCCACCGTTTGAATGTATTTGTGGTCATCGGCATTTTCAAAACCCGTCTGAAGGGTATTGTGGTCTATATAAGCCACCGATTTTTTGGTCCTCACCCGCGGCACGCCCATGGCCTCAAACTGAAGATAAGCCATGGTTCCAGTTGAATCCTGCGTCAGAGTCTGGTCAATGGAAATGGCTATCTCCTCTCCGGGTATCATTCTGCCGGATACGAGATGGCTTTCTATGATTTTCTGCACTATATTTTTGCCCATTATCAATCCCCCTTTGCCAAAATAAAAGCCATATACCATGGTCACATTAATTGTATACAATTATACAAACTATGTCAACGAATTTGTGGCCCATAAACGCTGCTCCGCAACTTATAAGATGAAAAGGGTAATAAAGTCTTATTTTACCAATCTATATATTATGATATAATAAAAATAAAATCATGTTGAAAACATGACAAAAAGGAGGCATATGGAAATGCTGGAACGGTTAAAACAGAAAATCACGGAATTGGCCATACAACAACCGTTTATATTTGCAGCAGTACTGGCAGCAGTAGCTACCATACTAGAAAAGCTTATCATGCCACACCTCAGCATCATAAGCGTCATCATCCTACTCTTATTCAAATTGGCCATACTGGAACTCATAGCTTACTTACTGATGAAAGCAGTACGCTCAAAGGTAGAATCCATAGCCTACATAATGGATCGCATAAAGAACAGGGACCTCTCCTACACGGTGGACTTTTCGGGGTTTGAAGACCTGCAAGCAGTATCAACCAGTTTCAACAACATGATAGCTGACCTCAAATCCATAATGTCTTCATTGAAAAACATTACCAGACGATTGGTGGAGGCATCAGAGCTTTTAACCACCAACACCACCAGGGTTAATCAGGCCATTGATGATATATCGGCATCCATGAACGAGATCGCCCACGGGGCCTCAGAACAGGCTGCAGAGGCCGAAAGAGGTGTAAACTTAATAACCAGCCTATCAGAACAGATCCAACTAGTATATGAAAATACCAACAAAATGGTGGAAGATTCTAACCATATGCGCGCATTAAATGAACAGGGCCTTGAAGCGGTCAAAACCTTGCGCCAATCCAATGAACAAAGTCAGACAGCCGCTACCAAAGTGCTGGAATTTATCAATTCGTTTGTCGAGAAGTCCAAGAACATAGGGGAATTTGTCAGCACCATCAACAATATAGCAGAGCAGACCAACCTGCTAGCCCTCAATGCGGCCATAGAAGCTGCCAGAGCGGGAGAAGCCGGTCGAGGCTTTGCGGTTGTGGCCGATGAGGTCAGAAAACTAGCCGATGCCACCAAAAAAGCCACCGAACAGGTGGAACAAATCATGTCAAACATCATAGAGGAAGCCGATAAAGCGTCGACAATAGTGGATTCGGTAAGTGCCGTCATGGAAAACCAAGTAAAAGCGGTGGACAACACCTACGAAGCGTTCCATACCATAGCGGAAGGCATCGAAAATATAATAAGCCGCATAAACAACATAAGTAAATCCATGGCTGCCATAGAAGAGGATAAGAATAAGGTGATAGATGCCATACAGAACATCTCGGCTGTCTCCCAGCAGGCTGCCGCCGCCAGCCAGGAAGTAGCAGCCAGCACCACCGAACAGAGAAGCGTAATAGAGCAAATCGCATCCTATTCAAGAACCCTAAACGAGCTATCCCTGGAGCTCCGTAAATACGTTGATATCTATAAAATATAAATGGCATGATACCCCAACGGCATTTATGCGTTTATCCTTAACAAATACAGGCAAACAATAACAGGCCACACAAGAGTTTTATGCTCATCAAGGATAGCTAAATAAAATGCCCTGGATTTTGCTAAAGTGCATCATCCAGGGCATTTCCATATCAAAATCAAAGATAAATCATCATAGGTCAATCAGGTCATCTATGTCAACCGGCATTCCCGTCCTTATGGACTTGTTGGCCGCAATGCCCGTCAATATGGACATAGCACCGTCTATATGCGATGCCGCTCTGTTGAAGGGATCTTCAGCCGGAGTGCCAAACAGGTAGTTGAGCATTATGGGATCGGCTCCGCCATGGCCTCCCTCTCCCTCCTCAATGGGCACGTTGTAGGGCGCTCCAAACATCGGGAATACCGTGATGCTCTTCTTCCTTACAGCACCCTCCTCTGTTACATCGCCGCCAGCATTTATATAGGTGTTCTCCACCACCGTGGCCTGTATACGCCCTTTATTGCCGTTGAAGGCTATCCTGAAGCCTTCCCATGGCATATAAGCATTAAGCGAATAGGTCATGATGGCATTGTTCTTGTAGCGAACCATGACTGCCATGGTATCCTCAATGCTTATACCATCGCCAAACACGCTCTGGTCCCGCAAGTAACCATCTTCCTTTTCGGCATCCAGGTACATGGCTTTAAGCTGAGGATTCTTCTCCAGATGGATGGCAAAGGGGTCGTCCTTGGCAATCTCACTGCCGTATGCCCGATAGTAGAACTTGTATATGCCTCGCTTTTCGGCATTTTCACGGCCGTAGAACATGAGGTCTCCCATGCTGAATACCGTCTTGGGCTGGGTATTGAGCCAGAAGTTGACCAGGTCGAAGTGATGGGTAGCCTTGTGAACCAGCAATCCACCGCTGTTGCGCTTGTCCCTGTGCCAACGCCTGAAGTAATCGGCACCGTGGCGGGTATCCAGCAGCCATTCAAAGTGCACCGATAGCACATCGCCTATGGTGCCATTCATGATAAGCTCCTTTATCTTTGTGTTATGAGGTGCATAGCGATAGTTAAAGGTTACCCTCAAATTCTTGCCGGTCCTCTTGACCGCATCCAGTATTGCCTGGCATTTCACCTCGTCTATGGTCATGGGTTTCTCGGTTATTACATCGCAGCCTAGCTCCATGGCCCGAATGATGTAAATATGATGGGTGCGATCAATGGAAGTAACGATAACTACGTCCGGTTTTTCATTTTTGATCATGTCATCGAATTGATCAGGGGTATAAGTATTCACCGGCTTTGCTCCGTATTCCTCCTGCAAAACCTTGTTGGCATAATCCATGCGTACCCTATTTATATCGCAAAAACCGACCAGCTCGCAGGTATCCTTAAATGTGCTAGCAATGGCTCCGTAATACAACCTGGCCCTGCCGCCTATACCTACCATGGCATATCTCTTTCTTCTAGCCATATCTTATTACCTCCTTTTCAAATTCACATCTCTTTTTTCATCCATTATAGAGCAATATTTTTATAACTTCTGCTTATTTTTTGCTTAATTCCATAAAAATACTACATATTTTGCTTTATAAATCGGCAAATTTGAGTTAATATTTAATTGGAAGGGAGGATAAAGGAAAAATGGTACCACACACCCTCCAGGAGGAAAGGTGTACTACATTTTTAATAAACGTTACCCATTCGAAGAGACAGGGACATTTTACCATGCCGGTTCAGCATTACCATCAACATTATGAAATATATTATCTGCTAAACGGTGAAAGAAACTATTTCATTCAGGACAGAATCTACACCGTAAAAAAGGGCAATATAGTTCTCATATACAAAAATGTAGTTCACAGAACCATTGACAGCTCCATCCCCGACCACGAAAGGCTTTTAGTAGAATTTTCAGACGAGGCCTTGAATGCCCTATCTCCCGAGGAGAAAAACCTACTCCTGCAGGTCTTCGACATGGACAGGCCAGTTATCAGGTTGGAACCTTATGAACAGATGATGGTGGAACACCTGCTCAATAAGATGTTGCAGGAAAGACAAGCAAAAACGCTGGGAGCCAGCATCTGCCTCAAAGCCTATCTAATTGAGCTTCTGGTTTTGCTCCTACGCTTCAGGGAACAAAAAAGAAAGGCGCTGGCAGAGGCTATCGAAACGCCCAACCCCCTGCATCAAAAGATTTTGGAGATTGTACAGTATATCAACAACCATTACAGCGATGAGATCAGCCTCAATGCGCTGTCCAAAACCTTCTATATAAGCCCATATTACCTGAGCAGAACATTTAAACGGGTAACAGGTTTCAATTTGGTGGAATATTTAAACCTCATAAGGGTAAAGGAAGCTCAAAAACTACTGCAAAGCACCAATTTAAAAATCATAGATATAGCTCAAAGGGTAGGGTTTGGAAGCGTAGCACACTTTGGAAGGACCTTCAAGAGCATCACTTCCCTATCCCCGTCCGATTATAGAAAAAGCGTCAACCTTGGCAGAAAACTGGCAGCACGACGTTAATTCTATTTAAGCAACTTTAGCTTTTCAAAATTTTTTATATAAATTCAAAATTTCTAAAAATAGTTCTTGAAACCCTTAAATAAAAAGTTTATCCTCCTATATAGAACGTAATTAATTTTAACGATGTAATTTTAGCAATGGAGGTACAGCGCTATGGCAATAACAAAAGAAGTGATCAAATACATTGCAATGCTGGCAAGGCTGCAGCTTAACGAAGAGGAGGAAAGCAGCATGGTTTCTGACATAAACAGAATCATCTCCTATTTCGACAAGCTAAAAGAACTCGATACATCCAATATAGATGCTATGGAATTTTTGAGCATGGACGAGGACGCCTTCGAAAAGGCTTTGCGCGACGATGTAGTAGACAAGTCCTATGACAGGGAAGAGCTTTTGCACCCCGAAGAGGAGAAGGGCTCGGAGTACTTTACCGTACCGCGGGTGGTCGAATAATATCAAGAATTTTAGACAAACCATCCTTAGGTTCTCCGTTATCTTCATACCTTCAAGAGCCAGACAAAGCCTAAAAGATTAAAAAGCTTTGTTCACAAATCTTATTCTAAACGGTAAACATTTAACGCTTAACAGAACGGAGGGAAACTCGTGAAACTTCATGAATACACCATAACTCAGCTTCATGAATTGATAAGCAAAAAAGAGGTCAGCGTGCCTGAACTTACCAGACACATGCTGGACAGAATTAGCAGGTTGGATTCAAAGCTGGGGTGCTATATAACCGTAACCGAAGAGCAGGCCATGGAACGGGCCGAAAAGGTTCAAAAGATGATAGACGAGGGCGCTTTAAACTCCCCCCTGGCGGGCATACCCATGGCCATTAAGGACAACATATGCACCAAGGGTATACCCACCACCTGCGCATCCAAGATGCTAGGCAATTTCGTGCCGCCTTACGATGCCCATGTGGTCAAAAAGCTTTACGACAACGGAGCGGTGGTGCTCGGCAAGCTCAACATGGACGAGTTTGCCATGGGAAGTTCCACAGAGAGCTCATACTTTAAGAAGACCAAAAATCCATGGAACACAGAAAGAGTACCAGGCGGATCGAGCGGCGGATCGGCAGCCGCAGTAGCTGCAGGCGAGGCTATATACGCCTTAGGCTCGGACACCGGCGGTTCCATAAGGCAACCGGCCTCCTTTTGCGGCTGCGTCGGTTTAAAGCCGACGTACGGCCTGGTTTCAAGGTTCGGCCTTGTAGCCTATGCGTCCTCCTTCGACCAGATAGGCCCCTTAGCTAAGACGGTAGCCGATTGTGCACTGATTTTAAACGCTATAGCCGGCCATGACCCCATGGATTTGACCTCTTCAAGAAGGCAGCATCCCGACTACACAAAAGCGCTTATCAACGACATCAAGGGGATGAAAATCGGCATACCCCGTGAATTCATCGCCGATAACGTGCAAAAGGACGTAAGGGATGCCGTGCTCAACGCCGCCAAGGTGTTCTCAAGTCTAGGAGCAGAGTGCGAGGAAATTTCCATCCCCATCATGGAGTATGTGGTGCCCACATATTACATAATAGCCCTGGCCGAAGCCAGCTCCAACCTGGCCAGATACGACGGCGTAAAGTTCGGTTACCGAACTGCCAATCCCAAGGATATGCTGGACTTCTGCATGCGGTCAAGGAGCGAGGGATTTGGTACCGAAGTGAAGCGCAGGATACTGCTGGGCACCTATGTATTGAGCTCGGGACATTATGACGCATATTACAAAAAGGCTCTCAAAGCCAGAGCCCTCATAACCCGTGAGTTTAACAAAGTTTTCGAGAAATACGACGTCATCATAGGCCCTGTAGCCCCAACAACGGCTTACAGGATAGGCGAGAAGATAAACGACCCGGTTCAAATGTATATGGAGGACATATTCACCGTCCCCGTCAATGTCGCCGGGCTTCCCGCCATATCAATCCCCTGCGGATTTGACAGCAGCTCCTTGCCCATAGGGCTTCAGATCATAGCAAACCGATTT
>NZ_VSCO01000222.1:0-1711 GCF_047459465.1 Caldicoprobacter sp.
CAGAAAGGCATGGCCCTTTGTACCGATGTGGTGTTGAAGACCTTTGAGCCGGGGCACGTGTTTCACATCAATTTCCTCACCAATATAACTATACTGTGCGACTGCTGGGGCCTTACCACCCCATCGCTGGTGCCCGACATTGGCGTTTTTGCTTCGCAGGATATCGTCGCAATTGAAAGGGCCTCATTGGATGCGATTAAGGTGGAGGACCTCATCCCATCGGGACTTCCCCAGGGCATGGAGCTAGGCACCCATGGGCACCTGTTTGAGCGCATACATAGAAAAGACCCCTTTATCCAATTAAGGGAGCTGGAGAAGAGAGGCCTGGGCACGCAGGAATACCATATCGAAGAGGTGTTCTAAGGTATTCTAAAAGCAATGTATATGGCCTGATATGAGGGGTAGCGTTTCCCCTCATTAACTTTTATGTAGAGCATTACTCGGAAATGTGAGGCTGCGTGCCGAGGTGTACCACCTTTACTATCCGGTTTTCCTTGACGTACAGGCGGTAGTTCTTTCCCTGAAATACCACATGGGAGTTTATCCCTTCCAGCCTATCTACACTTTCAACTATGCTCTGTATTTCGTGGCTGGAGAATTGAGCACAGGATGTTTTGACTACCCCATCCCTTACGCCTGCCTTGAAAAGCTGGATCATTACCTGTTCAAAATCGTTGGGGATGGAGCTCTTTTTAAGCTTGTTGCATTTCTTGCAGCTCAGTATCAGGTTGAATATGTCGTTGGTGCCGCCCTTGCTCCTGGGAAGATAATGGTCCAGGCTGGCCTGATGAAACTGAAGGCGTTTATCGCAAAAATGGCATCTGCGGCCGTCTCTTTCATATATATAGGATTTCAAGGATTTCTTCGGCTTCATGGGTTTAAGCTCCCTTAAATTCGTTGATGTTAATTGCGGCATTGAATTGCCGCCTCATATTTCATAAAAGCAGAATTTTCTGAAAATTCTGGTACGGCTTTGGACCTCTCGTGCATTTATTTTAATACTCATACATCTCGGAGACAATGTCTCATCTCGAAAGGAAACGCTTGCCCGCTGATGAGCATATGGTTTTTTATTCTCCGGGAAATATTTTATCATATTTTTGCCAGCTTATCTTCATTCGCAGCAGGTTATGAAAAAAGCCTGTGCATATTTTTTGGGAATTTTGCCAAATGTTCAGCTATAAATTTTGCACATAAACTACAGGTTCAAATAAACTAAGCCAGTCACAATGCCGAGAAAACATAAGTAAATCTCAAAAGGAATTGAAGAAACCGCTGCCAAATTGGTATATTGCGGAACTGCTAAGCGAGATTTTGTGATAAAATAACCATAAAGGGTTGACGATAAGGATAAGGGGGATAGCGGAAAGGGGGATAGCGGGATGGCTTGGATAAGGGAATGTATGCCCGAGATAACCGATGATAGGGTGTGGGATGCGCTCAACTCTATACCTAGAAGGCTGTTTCTGGGGGAGGCCTATCAGGATGACGAGTTTTTGGATGCCCCACTACCCATAGGGTTTGGCCAGACTATATCCCAGCCTTCCCTGGTGGCTTATATGACGCAGCTTTTGATGCTGGAAGGCCATGAAAAGGTGTTGGAGATAGGTACCGGTTCGGGATACCAGACCGCATTTTTAGCACGCCTTGCCAAGGAGGTATATACCGTAGAGGTAATAAAACCCCTGCAGGAGCGTGCAAAAGAGGTTCT
>NZ_VSCO01000082.1:0-8349 GCF_047459465.1 Caldicoprobacter sp.
ATGATATTTTGTTGGAAATTGATGGGATATATGTTATTGGGATTATGGAGATACCTAAAATAGACCTTAAAGTAGCTGTAGCAGAGGGAACTGATAAAAAGACGCTAAAGAAAGCCGTGGGCCATTTTGAAGGTACCGCTATGCCGGGAGAGGCGGGAAACTTTGCTGTAGCAGGACATAGGAGCTATACCTATAATGAGTTTTTCAATAGACTGGATGAAGTAGAAGTAGGAGATGAAATCAAGGTAAAAACCACAAAAGGTGAATTTGTATATGAGGTAACCGATATTTTTGTGGTAGAGCCGCACGAGGTATGGGTGCTGGATCCTACGCCCGACCCAACCATTACTTTGGTTACATGTACGCCCATAAGGGTGGGCACTCATAGATTGATTGTTAAAGGAAAATTGAAAAGCCAATCATCTGTCTAAAAACGTCCGTGTTTCAAAAGCATATTGCAAACAAAGAATACCCCTTAAGGGGTATTCTTTTTGGTTTTAGATGTTGTTTGAACGCATCTAATGAAGAAGGATATAGCCAATCAATATATGATTTAGCCTGTTATATCCGATAAGGCGGGCAGATGGCTCGGCAGTCGAAAATATGGTGCTTGGTTTGTTGTCAGGCTGTGAGGAAGGATAGTAGTTCCGGTAGTCAATGTCGACCTTTTAATAGAAGCTGGGCACATATCTATTGTAATGACATAACATTGGTTGTTGCCTCTTTTAAACAAAATGATTATCATAATATTATGCATAATGGGTAGTTTTGACACACATATGACAGGTTAATAGGTTTTTGGAGGTCATCCGTCTAGTCTTTCACAATACAAGTTGGCCATTTATATTTACATAATATGGTATATTCAGTTGAAAACTATTATTGACCACTATTGATTGACTGTTGAATATACTGTTAATAGTCTTTAACAGAAAAATATAAGCATCATTAAGGAGATGGTGCTATGAATAGGCCGAAAGAGCTGGGACCTACGCAGCTGAGAAAACAATGGCCTTCTTCATGTTTACCCTTTGAAACTACTGAAGAACTGGAGCCACTGCAGGGCATAATAGGGCAGGAGCGGGCCGTGAGGGCTATGGAGTTTGGCGTTAGGATAAAGGCACCGGGATACAACATATTTATAAGTGGCGTGAGCAGCACCGGTAAAACCACCTATGCTAAAGAGTATATAACTCAAATCGCCAAACAGCAGCCTGTACCGGACGATTGGTGTTATGTGTATAATTTCGAAAATCCAAGCCAACCCATTGCCATCAGGCTTCCTGCCGGCAAGGGAAAAGAGTTTGTGCATGATATAGAAGAGCTTATTGAAGATTTAAAGGCAGAGATCTCCAAGGCTTTTGGTGGAGACGAGTACGAGAACGAAAAGGCGCTTATCTATAAGGAGATGCAGGAGAAGAGAAATGAATTGTTTAATCAATTCAACGAATACGCAAAACAGCAGGGGTTTCAAGTGAATACTTCCAGTGCTGGCATATACTTTACTCCTATAATAGATGGTCAGGCGTTGGGGGAAGAGGAATACAACAAGTTAGACGAGGAGACAAAAAAGAGCATAAATGAAAGGTTGACACAGATTCAGCTGCAGGCTGTGGAATTAATAAAGAAAATAAGGGAGTTGGAAAAAGAAGCAAAGAAGAAGGTAAATGAGCTAGAAAATCGCATAGGCACCTTTGCCGTGGGCATTCACATTGAAGATATGAAAAAAAAGTACGCTGACCATCCTAAAATCTTGAAATATCTAGATGATCTCATGAAGGATGTGCTGCAGAGTATCAGCCATTTTAAAGAAGGCGAGTCGTCGGAAGAGGATAATCCCATTGTTCGTGCGTTGAAGCGTACTGCCGAGGGTGCGCAACATAAGTACAAGGTGAATCTTTTGGTTGACAACAGTGACAGGGAAGGTGCTCCTGTCATCATCGAGTATAATCCCTCGTATAGTGCGCTCTTCGGTAGCCTGGAATATGAAAACAAGTTGGGGACCATGGTGACCGATTTTACGATGATCAAGCCCGGCGCCATACACCTGGCCAACGGAGGTTATCTTATACTTCAGGCTAAGGATGTCTTAAGCGTTCCCTTCATGTGGGAAGGGCTGAAGAAGGTTCTCAAGACCAAATCTATTACCATTGAAAGCCTGAGGGATCAATGGGGCCTTTTGAACATTTCGGGGTTGAAGCCCGAACCTATTCCGGTTGATATAAAGGTAGTGCTGGTGGGCAGTGACCTGCTATTCCAGCTTCTCCATCAGCTGGATGAGGATTTTGCCAAGCTGTTTAAGGTTAAAGTGGATTTCGACGATGAAATGGAGGCCAATGAGGAAAATCTGTTGGGTCTGGCTAAGTTCATAAGCGGCTATTGCCGTAGAGAGAACTTAAGGCACTTTACTAGGGATGCAGTGCTGAGGGTAGCCGATTACGCCTCGAGGTTGGTGGAACATCAGGAGAAGTTCACTACGCGGTTTGGCGATATAATAGAGATAATCGTTGAAGCCAATACCTGGGCAGATATTGCCGGCAAAAGCATTGTCACATCCCACGAAGTCAAAAAAGCCATCGAAGAGAAGGAATACAGGTCCAGCAAATACGATGAGAAGCTTATGGAGCTGCTCAAAAATGAGGACATTATGGTGGAAACCGAAGGCGAGGCCATAGGCCAGATAAATGGCCTGGCGGTTATTAACGTGGGCGATTATGTGTTTGGCAAGCCCACCAAAATAACGGCTACTACCTTTATGGGGCGCAGCGGCATTGTAAATATTGAGAGGGAAGTGGCTATGAGCGGCCGTATCCACAGCAAAGGGGTCATGATTTTGAGCGCCTATATAGGAGAGCAATATGCACAGGAAATTCCACTGGCTCTTACTGCCAATATAACCTTCGAGCAGCTTTATAGTGGTATAGAGGGCGATAGCGCATCTAGTGCCGAGCTTTACGCCATACTGTCGAGCTTGGCCGAAGTGCCAATAAAACAGGGTATAGCCGTTACGGGATCTGTCAATCAAAAAGGAGAGATACAGCCTATAGGGGGTGTGACCTATAAAGTAGAAGGATTTTTTGAGCTGTGTAAGGCCCGCGGCTTGACGGGAGAACAGGGGGTTATAATACCGTACCAAAACATTAAGAACTTGGTACTCAAAGATGAGGTAATTGAGGCGGTGAGAGAAGGAAAGTTTCACATATATCCCATCAGAACGATAGATGAGGGGATTGAGATACTGATGGGAATCCCTGCGGGCAGGAAGCTGAAGGATGGATTTTTTGAGAAAGGTACGCTGCATGAAAAAGTATACAACAAGCTCCGTCAGTATGCGTTGACCATGGTCAATTTCGGTAAGGAAGATAAAGAAAGCGAAAATTAGGATATAACAGACATTTCCCGTAATACTTTTGTTAACTTTTTTTAACAGTCTTGTTCTATTTTTTTATTATTATTGTAGTATAGTGTTGTTATGGATGTCTCACTTCAAGTCTTGGTAGGTGAATTCATTTAACCTAAGCTTTTAATAATGATGGAATTATGGGGGAGTAAATATGAAAGAAACAAATGTAAGCGCCATGGAAATCACCCAGGCTAGCACTCGGCAAGGCAATGCGCGCCGCATTGTAATAAGTTTACTGGTCGTTTTTCTTGTCCTATCCGTTGTCTGTTTTGCCGGATATGAAGTTAGGAAGCGGATAGTTGACTACAAAAAGTGGATTCAGCATATGAGAGAAGTCGTTGAAGTTCCTACTTTTTATCATGGAATATGGGTAGATGACGTCGATTTAGGAGGTATGACCTTTGAAGAGGCCAGCAGTATTCTCCAGCAGAAAGCCAATGAAAAGCTGGAGAAGATCCGCTTTGAGCTGGTATATGGGGGTAAGCGCTGGGTTTTCACCTATAAAGATATAAACGCCTATATCGATTGGGACATAAAAATTGTCGAAGCCTATGAAGCTGGTAGAAGAGGGACGCTAGAGGAGCGCTATAACAAGGTAAAGGAGATAGAGGCCAATGGTCTTAAGCTACAAACCTCCCTTTACTATGATTTGGACAGAATTAAAAGCGATATAGAGGCCATTGCCGATGAAATCAGCTATGATGCGGTGGATGCGGAAATAAGGTTTTACCCCAACAGAGCGCACAAGTTTGAGATCACCGAAGAAAAATCAGGGCTTTATTTAGATGCCCACGAGGTTTTCAATACCATAAAGCAAATGATGGAAAAAGGGGAATATGGTGAAATATTATTGACTCCAACCCCCGTTGCACCTCGGGTTACCAAGGCTGATTTGCAGAAGCTTACCCATCGCATCGTGCAATTTTCAACTAGCCTGGAAGGCAGCAGCGAAGACCGCAAGCACAATGTGCGCCTGGCTTTGAGCAAGTTAAATGGATATAGGCTGGATCCAGGAGAAGTGCTTTCGTTTAACCAAGTGGTGGGACCCAGGACAGCCAAGGCAGGTTTCAGGCCGGCGCCGGTTATCATGCCGGATAAGAGCATGCAGGATGATTACGGTGGGGGAGTGTGTCAGGCCTCCAGTACCCTTTACAATGCGGCCCTCAGGGCAAATTTGGAAATAGTGGAACGGTATCATCATTCTTTCCCTGTGGCCTATCTTCCAGCAGGTCTGGATGCTACAGTATCGTATGGTGGAGCCGATTTGAAGATTAAAAACAACAGGGAAACCCCAGTTTTTATTCGCACGTTTTCAAGTGGCGATAATGTATATGTAGAGATTTATGGTGAGCCATTCCCCAATAATGGGTATATTGAATGCACTTCGGTTATTAAGGAAGTTGTGCCAGCGCCCCAGCCAAAACGGATTTTAGACAAACAAGGCAAATATGTAAAACAGCCAGGTGGTCAGTATGAGTATGTAAAGTCGAGAAACGGTTATAGAGTAACTAGCTATAAAACTTATTATGAGAATGGGAAAAAAGTATGGACCGAAGTAATAGCCAATGATTACTATCGCCCTATACAGGGTATTATCTATTATAGGCCTAGTGCTGAGGAATCTGAGAAATAATAAATTGAGCAATTTTTATGCCAGAGGGGGAACAATGATGTCCAGCACAGTAACCGTGAAAGTGAAAGGCGAAACTGGAACATTCCCAAAGGGTATAACTCTAGAGGAATTGAGCAGACATTTTGCTGATAGATATGCTGCACCCATTGTGGCAGCTAAAGTTAACAATAGGCTTAGAGAGCTGACCGAAACTGTAGAAGAGGATTGTGAGGTGGATTTTATCGACCTATCCACCGCTGATGGGGAGAGAATTTATCTGCGAAGCTTGATATTTGTGTTTATCAGGGCTTGCAAGGAGATATTCCCGGATAGCAGGGTTGTAATAGAGCATTCGATGAACAAGGGAATTTACTGCGAAGTGCACGGCAACTTTACCCTTTCTCCCAGACAAGTGCACAGGATAGAAGAGCGCATGAAGGAGATTGTAGCGCTTGATGAACCTTTTGAAAGATTTGAGGTCACTGTGGATGAAGCCAAGCGTATATTCCAGGAGATGGGCTTCAGGGACAAATTGAAGATTTTGGAATACAGGCCTGAAAGGACCATACACCTCTATAGATGCGGATGGATGGTAGACTACCTATTTGGGTATATGGTACCGCGGACAGGGTATCTCACGAAATTTGAGCTTAAATTTTACCTTCCGGGAGTGGTCATCAGGTATCCTCGAAAGGAAAACCCTTACGAACTTCCTGAGTTCATAGACAGCCCACGCCTATCCAGGGTTTTTCGGGAGGCTGAGAAATGGGGGACACAGATCGGGGTAGAAAACGTAGGTGATCTAAACGACATAATCAAGCGCGGGAAGGCTGGCGAGCTTATCAGGATATGTGAGGCTTTACACGAGAAGCAAATTGCCCAGATAGCCGATGAAATAGCGGCGCAGAAGGATAGAATCCATTTGATTCTCATTGCGGGGCCTTCTTCATCAGGTAAAACCACATTTGCCCAGAGGCTACGCATTCAGCTGATGGTCAACGGTCTAAACCCAATTCCCATCTCGATAGATAATTATTTCCTGGAAAAGAAAGACATACCATTGGATGAAAACGGCGAAAAGGATGTGGAGTCCATTAAAGCAATTGACGTTGAGCTGTTTAATGAGCACTTAAGCAGGATAATCCAGGGTCAGGAGGTTGAGATACCTTATTTTAATTTCGAAAAGGGGAAACGCGAATATCGGGGGCACAAGATAAGAATTGACGATAATCAGCCTCTCATTGTGGAGGGGATCCATGGGCTTAACGAAGAGTTGACGATTATGGTTCCCAAGAGCAACAAGTATAAGATATATATTAGTGCTCTTACCCAGCTCAACATCGATGACCATAACCGCATTCCTACCACCGATAGCCGGCTTATCCGCAGGATCGTGCGGGATTACCAGTTCCGCGGGGCATCGGTCGAGGATACCCTTAAGATGTGGCCAGGGGTACGCCGTGGAGAGGAAAAGTATATATTCCCTTACCAGGAGCAAGCGGATGTCATGTTTAACTCGGCTTTGACTTATGAGCTGGCTGTTTTGAAACCTTTTATCGTACCCTTGCTTGAAAAGATACCTCCCGAGCATCCCTATTATCTCGAGGTTAATCGTCTTAAGAAATTTATAAAATACTTCCTTGAACTGGACGACAGGGAAGTTCCTAATAACTCTATACTCAGAGAATTCATAGGCGGAAGCTGCTTTAAAGTATGAATCTTATGATTCGGGCTCCTATAAAATTATCAGGGGGATATTTTATGCGGCCCTATAAATTAAAAGGGAAAATTATATTTGTAACATTATTGGTATTTACATTTTTTTTATGCAGCTGCGGTTTTATTTCCCGAAATCCCATTCAGCATGAACCTAAGGAGAAAAGCGGGCCTAATTGGGAAGTACCCGATAGGCCCGATCATAATATTCAACGGCCTCAGGAAGCTGTGGATGATATAATTCCCAAGCAGAAGCCAACAACTTTGAGTAAAAAGACCGCATTGCTGGTAAGTGCTGTGGGGGATATTATGATACATATGCCCCAGATCAGAGCTGCTGAGATACAGGGCGGCGGTTACGACTTCAAGAGCGTGTTCGAGGAGGTAAAGCAGTACATTGAAAAAGCAGATATCGCCATTGCTAACTTTGAGACCACAGTAGGAACGCCTGAAAGAGGTTACAGCGGCTATCCCCGTTTCAGTGCGCCCCATGAGATACTGGAAGCTTTGCGCTTTGCAGGTTTTGATGTTCTTACCACGGCAAACAATCACTGCCTCGATTGGCTGGAATTTGGGGTTGAGAATACGTTGAATAAGCTGGATGAGTACGGGATATTGCATACCGGGACTGCACGCACCCTTGAGGAAAGCCAAAGATTGTTGATTATAGAAAGGAATGATATAAAAGTAGGTATATTGGCATATACCTACGGAACCAACGGTATGGAAGCTCTTATCCCACCGGACAAGCTATCGTATATGGTGAATTATTTCAACGATTTTGACAAAATACGCCGGGATATAGAACGCATAAAAATGGAAGGAGCAGAGGTAGTTATAGTATGCATGCACTGGGGAAACGAGTATGAGAGAACGCCCAGCGAAGAGCAAAAGGAGCTTGCACAGCAGTTGGCAAACGCCGGAGCAGATATCATCTTTGGAAGCCATCCTCATGTCATTCAACCGATAGAGATAAAGGATGTTGCCTTGGAAGGTGGAATGACTAAAAAGGTAGTCGTTGCATATTCCCTGGGCAACTTTATATCCAACCAAAGACAACGCTATACCGATAGCGGCGTTATAATAAATGTTGAGATCGTAAAAGATCATGATGAAAATACTATCACAATATCTAACATCAGTTATATACCTACCTGGGTATACAAATATTACCATAACGGTAAAGCCCAGTACAGGGTTCTTCCTGTGGAAAAATACATAAACGGAGATGGAGAGCTACAAGGGGTAGATGAACAGCGCATACGGGATGTGTGGCATGAGATCACCGGCTTGCTCAACAATATAGAAGTTGAACAGTAGCTAGAATCAATTCTGGTTGACATATCCCTTTCTATATTCTATTATTTTTATAAACATACATAATTATCCATTTATACAAGCATATAGAACATTTTACGAAAAGATAGCCCCATAACCGAACTAAACAAATCAAATATTTATTCAGAGGTGGTTTCAAGTGCTAAAAAGATTGCTAATAGCTTTTTTGATTATTTCGTCAGTGATATTGCCTACAATCAGTGTAAATGCAGCGCAGGGAAATGAATTTGAAAAAAATGCAGTTGATGAAATAAAGCCAAATCAGTTAGTAGTAGAAACA
>NZ_VSCO01000083.1:0-8129 GCF_047459465.1 Caldicoprobacter sp.
GGGAATTGAAACAGCAACTCCTTAAGCAATACAGCAGTATGTGAAGCAAATTTTTGATTGATTATCCTTATAGGTTTTAGCACGGTGGATGCTATAAAAGCCATGGCCAATATGGCTGTCAAAAACCTCATCGACGTTTTAACAGGGAAGGAATGCCCATATATCGTAAACCGGGAATATCTAAAGTGAGCCAACGGGGAAAGTGAAGGGCGGCATTGTGCTGTGGATAGCTTTTTTAATAAATAAAGGGAAGGGAGATAAACCATGGTAGTGGTGGGATTTATAGCGTTGGCAATTGCCTTGTGTCTTGGGCTAAGCGCCTTGCTGCAGTGGTTGTGGAATATCACCATAACCAGGATATTTGGGGTTCGGGAGATCACCTATTGGGAGGCCTTCAGATTGCTCATCATAGCAGGAATACTGTTTGGAACGCCTGCCTTTGGATTAACCTTTGAATATTTAATAAATTTGCATTGACCAATTGGATTTTAACCGATAGCGTCCATGCGCAAATGCATGGGCGTTTGTTTTTTTGGCCCTATACACATATGAATTTAAAGCAGTCGAACAACACGAATTTTGTGTGATAAAAGATATTGACATTGCCATAGTGCTGTGCTAGTGTAATAGTGTACCAATTCACTAATACACACATATTCAATTTATATCAGTGCGGAGTTTGTTGTTATGCGGTGATGGGGCTGGCTATTTGGGGGAGAGGAGAATAACATGAAGTTGAAAAGCAGATCCCTAAATATTGTCATCGATCCTGATGCGCCCATACCCATTTATATGCAAATCATAATTCAAATAAAGGGGCTCATTGCCAGCAAGGTCCTCGCACCCGGCGATAAGCTCCCTTCCGTAAGGAAGCTCAGCCGCCAGCTGGGGGTAAACCCCAATACTGTGGCGCGGGCTTATCAGGAACTGGAGAGGGAGGGCATCATACGTACCACCCGTGGAATCGGAGCATTTGTGGGCAAAACGACTCTTAAGGTTTCAGCCCAGCAGCGCTCGGAATTTATGAACAGAATATTGGATTATCTGTTTATCGAGGCTTATCATCTCCAATACAGCAAAGAGGAGCTTTACTCTATATTTATGCAACGGCTTGAACAGTGGGATCCAGACAAAAATTGATGGAATGTCAAACACACGTGAGGGGGTCATAACGTGGTAGAGATAAAAGAGGTTAAATCGCTAAAGGATTTAAAGCGCTTTATCTATTTCCCCTATAAGTTGTACGCGGGAAACAAATACTGGGTGCCACCTCTTGTGCTGGACGAGATGAACACCCTTCGCCAGGATAAGAATCCCGCTTTTGAGTATTGTGAAGCCAAATATTGGTTGGCGTTTAAAGATGGCAAGGTTGTGGGGCGGATTGCCGGTATAATAAATTATAGATACATAGAGAAGTGGGGACAAAAGAATGCACGCTTTGGATGGATAGATTTTATAGATGATCCTGAGGTATCAAAAGCATTACTTGAAACTGTAGAAAATTGGGCAAGGGAAAAGGGAATGACGGGCATACATGGCCCTCTGGGCTTTTGCGACCTTGACAAAGAGGGTATGCTGGTAGAAGGATTTGATGAGATGGGTACCTTTACTACCATCTATAATTATCCGTACTATCCAGTTCATCTGGAAAACAACGGCTACGTTAAAGATGTAGATTGGCTTGAATACGAATTGGAGGTTCCGCAGCAGCTACCCGAGGTTATACAAAGGGCGTCCCAGGATGCCTTAAGGAGGTTTAATCTCAAGGTATTGGACGCCAAAAGGCCTAAAGATTTTCTCCCTTATGTCAAGGGCATTTTCAACTTGTTAAATGAGGCCTATAAGGACCTTTACGCCGTAGTACCGTTAAGCGATAAGCAGGTAGAGCTGTATACCAAACAGTATTTTAGCTTCATAAACCCGGATTACGTGAAGGTAGTCCTAAATCGATATGACGAAGTAGTGGCGTTTGCCATTGCATTTCCATCATTGACGCGGGCAATGAGAAAGGCCAACGGAAGGCTTTTCCCGTTTGGCTTTCTCCATATCTTAAAAGCGTTGAAGAAGAACGATATCATCGATTTATGCCTGGTGGCGGTAAAGCCTGAACTGCAGGGCAAAGGAGTAAATGCCATCCTGATGAGCGAGATTCACAAGAATTGTGTTCGAAACGGTATAGTCAAAGCCGAGTGCAATCCCCAACTTGAATCCAATGTGAAGGTTCGCTCCCAGTGGCGATATTTCAATTCTAGGCAACATAAGCGGAGAAGGTGCTATATAAAATATCTTTGATAGTAGGCAAGGCTCTTGGCGAAGGATAGCGCATTGGATATACCGACTTCGCCAGGGGCGAATAATTGCGGTGTTATAGCTTAAAGGCTTCTTTAATCTCAGCTAGCTGCTGGTCATTGATGGTTACAAGCTCCCCCAAATCTCTTGCCGCTATGATGGCTTTGGCGCTGTATTCGGCCACTTCCAGCTTGTCGAAGGCATTGAGCAGGCTGCTGCCGGTCACGATAACGCAGTCGTTTTCTACCAGCACCACCGATGTCTCCTTGGAAAATGCATCTGCTGTCATCTCGGGCTGCATGAAGGTGCATCCAAATGGCAATTTGGGTATGTTTCGCAGCATTATATAGCTTTCTGGGATAGTCTTGGTCTCAAAGGTTGCATCGGTGACGGCAAAAGCCATGATGTTGGGCGGATGTGCGATGAGTACCGAATTGATGTGGGGGTGCTTATCGTATATGGCTTTGTGAAGCAGGACCGAGCGGCTGGGATTCTTTCCTGCTTCCTTCCATCCGTTTTCAATGCGTACCAGGTCTTCTTCGGTGAGATACTTCCTGTCTTTGCCGTATGGAGTGATGATAAAGGAGCCATCGCTTAGCCTTTGCGAGAAGGTACCCTGCGTGCTGGTGAAGAGCTGCTGGTCATATGCGCGATGTATGAGCTGGCACATCTCTCGCCTGGCTGCCCTTTCTTCGCTGCTAAACCTTTTGGGGATGAACTCGTTTAAGGTGACATCCTGCTTGTTTTTGGATATTTCAATGTGCCTATCGGTCAGGCTATGTAAGGTTCCCAGTCTACGGCCTTTGAGCTCAAGCCTGGCGCAAAAGTCCAGCGTTTCAAAGGCCATAAATGCTTCAAACAGGTTTTTGCCACCCGTCACTACCCCGTGATTTTCGAGTATAACGGTTTTAAAGCCCTTTTCAAACTGGTCCGCAATCTTTTTGCCCAGGTCCTTGCTTCCTGGCAGGCCGTATTCCGCTATGCCGACTGGACCGCATATCAGATGAACGTTAGGTATGAGCCTCGTGTTGGGGATTTGGCGCACTATGCTGAAGGCTACGAGGGCGGGTGGGTGGGCATGAATAATGGCTTTTATATCAGGCCTTTTTTGATAGATCATCTCGTGAAAGGGAAGTTCAATGGAAGGTTTGTGGATTCCATCTATGGTACCATCAGGTTTCACGCGTATTATGTCATTTCGGTGCAGTGAGCCCTTGTCAATCCCGCTTGGGGTTATCCATATATCGCCGTTGTCGTCAAGGATTGATATGTTGCCACCCGAGGTGGTAGTCATACCGTAGCGATATATCCTTTCCATGATCATCACTATTTGGTCAGCTGGGTGCAACAATTCAAATTTCAATGTTTTAGCCTCCTTTTCTTAAGACTGTATTTGTAATAGCCATTTGGCCTCGGCATTATGAGCTTAATTGCCAGGCAAAAGATTTATCTAGCATTAAAATATTAAAAAAAGGTGAAATAACAACGAAAAGGGGCATTGAGTTCCCCTTTTCGTTTGATTATGAGCTTATTTTGTTGCTAAAATCTTTTTCAACCTTGCAAACCTTGGCAAGCCGTTTTCGAAGGGAGGTCTGGATTCGCCTTGGATAAGCGGCATAGCATACTTGATAAACTCCTCGGTGACGCCATTGCCATTTTCGTTTATCCATTCACGCGGTACCTTCTTCTCTACGTTGGCAACATCGGTCAGATTGACCAATTTGATGTTGCACTTGTACTCCGGACCTTCTTCCCGCTCAAAGGCCACCATCTTGTCGGTTACGCCCTGCACCGCATACTGAACAGCGGCTTGTCCAGCAAGGTAAGCTTCATTTACGTCAGTCAGAGAAGCAACATGGGATGCACATCTCTGAAGCAGGCTGAATTCGATACCGCGAACCTTGGCTCCCGTTTTTTGCTTCAATATTCCCGCTAAGGTAGCTGCAAGGCCACCCAGTTGGACGTGCCCGAAAGCATCTGTATGTTTATTGAGCACGCCACCGTATTCAAAGATGTATTTGCCGTCTTTGTCTCGCACGCCTTCGGATACGGCTACGATAATATTTTTCTTTTTCTCATATACTTCCATTACCTCGTCTATGAATTTATCGAGGTCAAACGGAATCTCGGGCAAGTATATGAGGTCTGGACCGTATCCTTGTACGCCAGCCAGCGCTGATGCTGCAGTGAGCCAACCGGCGTTTCTTCCCATTATCTCCAATACCGTGATCATTTTTGTATCGTATGCCCTTACATCCAGATAGATTTCCATGGTGGATGTTGCTATGTATTTAGCTGCACTGCCATAACCCGGACAATGGTCGGTACCCCACAGGTCGTTGTCAATGGTTTTAGGAACGCCTATTACCCTGCACTCATAACCCACTTTTTGCATGTACTTGCTTATCTTGTTGCAAGTGTCCATGGAGTCGTTACCGCCATTATAGAAGAAGTATCTGATGTTGTATTTTTTGAAGATTTCCAGCAGTTTTTTGTATTCGGTGTCATCCTCATCGGGGTCTTTCAGCTTATAACGCACCGAACCCAATAAGGACGATGGCGTGGTTTTAAGAAGGTCCAGCTCATATGGGTCTTCTTTGCTCATATCATAGAATTTTTCGTTTAATATGCCCTGGATGCCGTGAGCTGCTCCATATACTGCGGTTATGCAATCTTGCTTCAACGCTTCCTGGATAACTCCAGCTGCCGTGGCATTGATGACGGCGGTAGGCCCACCTGACTGTCCAAGTATACAAGCTCCCCTCAATTCACCCATTGTTTGGTAAACCTCCCTTTTTAAACTTTTTTATCTTATGATGTTAATTAGGTGTTAATTTTTCGTGAAACATGAGTTTTCTTTGTTACTTTTTACAATTTCACTCAGATACTTTATAAAATATACCATATTTAATCTAAAAAAGCAATTTTTCTGCATTAAAATCCAATAAATTATTTTTCTTTGGAATGATTTGGAAGTAAAAATTTTAAAATGACCTTGATTTTAAACGAAGATGTGATAAAATTATTGTGATTAAAAAGGTTAGCTTAATCACATGCTCACTCAATTGTGAAAAATAAAAATAAAATTAGAAAAGGGGTTGTTGCACTATGCCATTGGTGACTACAAAAAAAATGTTTGAAAAGGCTTATGAAGGCGGTTATGCCATTGGGGCCTTCAATGTCAACAACATGGAAATCATTCAAGGTATTACCGAGGCTGCTAAGGAAGTAAATGCTCCCTTGATTTTGCAGGTGTCTGCCGGTGCACGAAGATACGCAAAGCATACATATCTTATGAAACTCATTGAGGCCGCCTTGATTGAAACTGACCTCCCAATCTGTGTTCACCTGGACCACGGTGACAGCTTTGAGCTCTGTAAGGCTTGCATTGACGGCGGGTTTACATCTGTTATGATTGACGGTTCACACCTTCCTTTTGAGGAAAACATCGCCTTGACCAAGAAGGTAGTGGATTACGCTCATGAGAGAGGCGTAGTTGTGGAGGGCGAGCTGGGAAGGCTTGCGGGGATTGAAGACGCTGTGAATGTATCCGAGGAAGAGGCTTTCTTTACCGATCCAGATCAAGCTGCTGAGTTTGTCGAGAGGACAGGGGTTGACTCCCTGGCGGTTGCTATAGGGACAAGCCA
Source organism: Caldicoprobacter sp. (assembly GCF_047459465.1). NCBI lineage: Bacteria > Bacillati > Bacillota > Clostridia > Caldicoprobacterales > Caldicoprobacteraceae > Caldicoprobacter > Caldicoprobacter sp. Next base: position 5,937 of record NZ_VSCO01000083.1, read on the forward strand.
TGGAGCGTACAAGTTCAAGGGTGAGCCGAGGCTGAGATTTGACATTCTTGAGGAGATTCAAAAGAGGTTACCCGGTTTTCCAATTGTTCTGCACGGCGCTTCCTCGGTAATACCCGAACTCGTTGAGAAGATCAATAAGTACGGCGGTCAGATGCCGGGAGCCAAGGGCGTACCGGAAGACATGCTGAGGAAGGCGGCGTCCATGGCCGTTTGCAAGATAAACATCGATTCCGATTTGAGGCTTGCAATGACTGCTACCATCAGAGAATATTTTGCAAACAATCCCAGCCATTTTGATCCGAGGCAGTATTTAGGGCCTGCTAGAGAGGCCATTAAAGAGCTTGTAAAGCACAAGCTGGTAAACGTATTGGGTTGCGCCGGAAAGGCAGACGAAGTGAGATAAGGTTAATCCTAGCATAAGATCATATGCTTTAAAGGTTTTGGATTTTAAGGCTCCTCATAGACCTGTGGTTGTACGAGGAGCCTTATCTTTTTGCCGGCCTTTTATTCTCGGTATTCCATTTACCGAATAAAGAGAAATTAAGAAAAAGGCAGCGCCGGTTATTATCGCTAAGGCTAGCGATGCTATGAGGGGTAAGCCGGCATGTAGCGACAGGTTAAAGGCGCATCGCCCTAAGGAAGCCATGACTAGGGCGGCAAAAGCCGGTTTAAAAAACCAGTCGGCCCACCTTATCTCAAGCTTGGTAAGCTTTTTTACTGTTCCAAAGTTCAGGATGAATACCGCTATGTTCCGCAGGTTGAAACCAATGATGAATCCGTATATCCTTAAAGCCGGATGGGACACCAAAAACCAGGTGCAGCAGAGCTGGATAACTCCACCTATGAAGAGGTTTAGCGTTGAGCGCTTTTGCCTGTCCAGGCCGTTTAAAGCTGCGCTTAGGGTATGCTGGAGGGCAAGAAATACCACGCTCAGGGTAAGGGGAGTTAGCAGTTGTCCTACCTGGGATTGGCGATACAAGGCTATTCCGATGGGCTGCCCAAGGGATAGCAGAGCGGCAGTAGCAGCAAAAGCGACTATCGAGGTCAGCTGGATGGCGCGTGAAATGTTGCTGCGTATGGCTTGCCAGTTTCCGAGGGCCATATCTTCAGAAAGGTGGGGTATTATGACGGTGGAAAGCGCATTGGTAATAGTGAAGGGGATGAAGAGCAAGGGCATTACCATTCCAGATACGATGCCAAACAGCGATACCGCCTGGCTGTTGGTCAGGCCGCTGGCCATCAGGCGCTGAGGAATCAGGATGGTGTTGATGGAGTTTATTGAAGTGGTTATAAGCCTGGTAAGGGTTACGGGAACAGCTATGGCGCCAATGCTTTTAATTAAAGAATGAACGGATGGGGTTTTGGTATACCCTTTTAATGTCTTGACGGAGTAATGGTATTGAGCGTGAAGGTAGAATAGGCTTGTAAGTTCCCCTATGACGACGCCGAATACGATGACCATGGCTGACCTTTCATATCCTTGCGGCTTTAGCCATAAAAGTGTTAATATGACGGTTGCGATGCGGACCAGTTGTTCCAATATTTCGGCAAAGGCCGGCCGGTGCGTGTGCTTTATGCCGTAGAAATAGCCTTTAAATGTTGCCCCCATGCCGGTGATGATGATGCAAGGAAAGAGAATGAATAGCGGCAGGCGAGTACGCGGATCCTTTAATATGGCATGGGCAATCCAGTCAAGGTTTGCAAGGACTAGGGCACAAAGGATTATGCCAAGCCCCAGCACTATTGATAGGGCTGTAGATACAACTTTTTTGACTTCCCCGCTGTGACCTGTGGCGCTGCTGGATGCCACCAAACGCGAGACGGCAACCGGTATGCCGGAGGTGGTCAAAGCCAGCGCAATGGTATATGGGGGGAATATTAGCTGGTATACTCCCATGCCTTCAGGCCCCAACAGTCGGCTCAACGCTATTTGATATACAAATCCGATGATTCGGACCAGGACATTTGCCCCGGCTAAGATGAACGTTCCATACAGCATAGAACGGGGATTTATCCTCAATTCTCCATTCCTCCGATATAGCATTAGGATTCTGATTTCATTAATATTCACCTTCATTGTCAAGTAGAAGTAAGCAGAGCTTTTTATATGGTTTTATTTGAGCTTATCTGGGACGGCAAAGAAGGACAATAAGGCAAGCGTCAATTTTCAAGGCAAAAGATGAATTTGTCGAT
>NZ_VSCO01000005.1:0-32716 GCF_047459465.1 Caldicoprobacter sp.
TTTGGCAACATACTGAGGATGAAAAACGGGAGATGGGATTATGAAGGTGTTATACTATGAGCACTATACCGCCATGAGGCGTACACATTTGGTGAGAAAGTGTGTCGAACACATACAGAGTGGTTTTACTGCATTATACATACTGCCATCGAGAGAGGCCATGTTTGACGTAAGGCGGCTTTTTATGGAACACATGGGGGGAATATTTAACTGCCATGTCATAGGGTTTGACGATTTGGAGAGGATGATAGTTGATGAAGCGTGCTCCAAAAAGCCTGTAATGGATGACACCGAAAAGCGAGTGATGTTGAGCGGCATCATGAACGGCTTGTCTTCCGATAATTTTTTTAGCTTGGCAAAGAATAGGCCTGGGTTTATAAATCAGGTTATGAACGCCATAAGGTTGCTCAAACGCTCATACATAACCCCAGAGCAGTTTTTCTCAAAGACATCGGTTTGCGGGGGTAACCTCCTCAAAAAATGTATGAGCTTTTACGAGATATATTCCAAATATGAAGGCATCAAGGCCAAAAAAGGCGTTATGGATGTCGATGACATCTCCTTTGAGGCAGTTGCAAAATGCCATAGAGCCAGCATATTTAACGGCGTAAAAGTCATAGTGATTGATGGATTTGTGAATGTAGATCCCGTCAATATGGAGCTTGTGAGGCGTATAATGGAGCATTTTCCTCATATAGAGGTCCATGTCAACGTTCCTTATAGGAATGTGCACAATGAGGATTTCTTGCTAAATGGAATAATAGGTGATTTTGTAAAGTTGGGGTTTGAAATTGTAGGGGCCGATAGCTTGCAAGGCGCCTCAAATGCCGGTTCTGCATTTAGCCCAGGCGATGATATGCCCCAAGCCCAGTCAAGCTCTTTGCCTTTCGCCGACCTTTCCAACGATGAAGGCGACAACATAGAGCTTTTGAACCTGGCTTCCCAGCTTTATTCTGCAAAGCCTCGTCTAAAGATGAGCGAAGATAGCCTGCTTATACGCAACAGCCCCTGTATAGACCATGAATTGAGGATAGCGGCAGGCTCCATAAAGAAGATGATACAGGAGTTGAAAGTAAGGCCTGATGAAATAGCGGTTGTGGTAGCGGATATGAAATCATATTTGGACAAGGCAGTAGATGTGTTTGAAGAATACGGCATACCGCTCAATGTCAGATACGGAGGCAAAATCAGCAGCATGTTGCTTTTGAAGGACGTAATGGCAATGCTCAAATACGTGCTTTATCAGGAAGAACGGGATGACTGCTTCATCACCATGGTTACATCGATGTACCTTCTACCAGAGGAGTTACTGAATTTTGAGGGGTTTAGCAATGCCAGGCTTATGGAGATGGCCCAGGATGCCCTTCAGTCCAATCGCGACGACCCATATTCCGCTTTTCTGGCCCTTTATTTTGACAGCACGCAAGATGAATATGCGAAGTCATGCATGAAGGACTATGTGGATGATGTCATAACCGTCATGGATGAGCTCGGGAAATTGGCACAGCAGCCCGAGTTGGATTCTGATGGTGTTGATCGGTTTTTTGGACATTTAAAAGGCTATTTCGGGGCTTTAAACCTTGCTGGAAGGATATCGCTGTTACGCCAAAGAAACATCATAGATACAGATATGTGGTTCGGAAACATGAAGGCTTTGACGACGGCCATGGATCTCCTTCAGCGCTTGGAGGAGATTTACAGCAGCTACGCTTCCCTTAAAGAAGTGCGGTATTCAGGGCATGATGTCATGCGCTATATCGTTGAAAGCCTGTCCTCTCTTGATGCGGATGGTATTGGGAATTTCTCGGGGGGCGTTAAGCTTATCTCCCCCGACCTCATGAGAGGGCAGAGGTATTATGCCGTTTTTGTGCTGGGCCTCAACGAGGGGGTATTTCCGTCCGTAAATAACGCTGTTAAGATATTTGACGGCTATGAAGCTGACTGGCTTTTTAGGCTGGGGATCAATCTCATGCCTGCCTCATGGGAGCTTGAGCGGGAAAAGATAAGGTTTAACGCCTGCATTGCGGCAGCCAGGCAAAAGCTGTATCTGTCCTACCGCACCCTGGATGAAGATGGCAGCGTGATGAACCAGTCTCCCTTTATAGACGAGGTGTTGTCGGCAATAGATGAAGAAAGCAGGGAGCATGTAGTAAAAGGTCGTGTAACCATGCGGGACAGGATGGCCTTTAGCGGCCATCCTCTAAGCCTTAGGGAAGCCGTAAAGGCCATAGGCACCATGCTGCGAAACAGCGGTGATACCAGCGATGATTTGAGGGCAGGCATACGCGTTCCGGAGATTCTGGAACACCTTAAATATCCAGCGTACGCCTCCTGCGTTGAATTCTCCAGGGAATTCGCTCCAGTCTTTGACTCATACGATGGAAAGCTGAGTACGCCACCTGAACTTCAGCAGGATATGGCATATATAGTTTCGGTTTCGCGCATAAATGAGTACGCCAAGTGTCCGTTCAGCTATTTCGCCAAAGCCATGTTTGATGTTGAGGCTGAAGACCAGGACTTGATGGCTAACATGGGCATTAGCAGCTTTTATCATGCGGTGCTTAAAGCATACTACCAGGATGATTGTGATCCCCTAAATCCCGATGCCGACAGGTTTAACCGGGTGTTTGATCAGAAGCTGCAAGATGTCAATTTAAGCCATATACCATCGCCGCTTAAAGGATATGCCGTTGAGGAGCTAAAGAATACCCTGTTTAACTTTATCTGCCATGATGCTCAAAACATGCGCAGGTATTATGCTGCCACGGGTTGTAAATTGAAGCCGGCGCTGCTTGAGTACCCCCTGCGGGTGGGCATAAATACCCCAAATGGAATGGTCGTAATATCGGGCATAGTTGACAGGGTTGATGTGGAGTGCGACGAGCAAGGGAATTTCACCGGCAGATATATTATATATGACTACAAGAAAAAAGGCATCAAGCAGCTAAGGGATTTTATCGAAGGCAAGGATTTTCAGTTACCCCTTTATTATGCAGGCGTCCGCCACGTTATTAAAAGGAAAACGGGTATGGAGGACGTGCGCTGCATGGCCCTGCTCTACTACAGCATTGAAGAATTGAAATGGGACGGCATCGTTTCAAAGGATATAAAGAGGGCGCTTTTTGAGGGCAGAAAAGGTCCAAGGGATGTTCCTACCTATTCCAACATGGAGGTAATACTTGCCTGGAATCTGAGAGAGGCATTAAGGATGGTTGAGAAGATGCGCAAGGGGCATTTCATGCCACCGCCCGTATGCCCCAGAGAGATTTTTGGGTGTGCATACAGGAGCATGTGCAGGCATAACGAGGTGAGGCTGTCCAGAAAGGTGGGTGTAATCAATGATTGACAGCTTAGCTTATATACGCGAGAGGTATGACTTGAATGAGGAGCAGGCAAGGGCCCTTGATATCAGCTCGAGCATGGCGGTCAAGGCAGGAGCGGGTTCGGGCAAAACCAGGGTCCTCACCCAGCGGTTTATGAGGCTGCTGCTTGAAAACCCGGATATGGATCTTGAAAACATTGTCGCCATAACTTTTACCAGGAAAGCGGCGGCTGAGATGAAGGACAGGATTCGACGGGAACTTTCAAAGAGGATTGACCAAAGCAGCGACATGGCTGAAAAGAAAAGGCTTTCTGACCTCAGGATGCGCATGAGCGCTGCCAACATAGATACCATCCATGGGTTTTGTGCGAGGCTGTTGCGGGAGAATTTTGCCTTGCTGGGGCTTGATCCGCAGTTTAAGGTCATGGATGAGGCTGAGGCCGAGCTGGCCCTCTCCCAAATAGCTGATGACGTCATCCTCAAGTTTTTGGACCAGCACCGGGACAGCCAGGAGGTAAGGCTTATTGCCCAAAGGCTTTCGGTTTCGTTTTTTACCGATGAGCTCAAAATAGGCGTTATTTCGGCCTTTAAAGCCTTAAGGGGCAAGGGATGGGAACCTAAAGGAGAGGTGGATGGTGGGCAAAGCAATCGCGAAAAGCAAGGTGACGATCTAACATCTGCCCTTGAAGAAGTGGGGAGACAGCTCATAACGGCCCTTTATGAGGAATACAGCCGCTACAAGGACACGGAAAATGTGCTGGATTTCAACGACCTTGAAATACTCACCCTTAAACTGCTTCAAAATCCCGGTGTGCGGGATCATTGTTTTGAAAAGTTTGCTGCCATCATGGTGGACGAGTTTCAGGACTTGAACCCGCTTCAAAAGCGGATACTGGACCTGCTCGTTAAAAAGGACGGCCGTATACCTCCCGGGCGCCTCTTCATCGTGGGCGATATAAAACAGTCCATATATGGCTTCAGAGGGTCGGACTATACTATATTCAACGATGCCTGCAAAGAAATAGTTGAAAGCGGAGGTAAGGAGGTATCCCTCAAGACCTGCCACCGAAGCAGCAGGACCATAATAGGCTTTGTCAACAAGGTATTCAGCAACATACTGGAGTATTATGAGGATATTGAGCCCTGGGATGAGAGCCAAAACAGGGAGTACCAGGTTGAGCTTATAACATGGAGCTACAGGGAGCAAAAGGAAGCTGATTTAAAGAACAGGTGGGAAACTGCCAAAAAGCTGCTGGGAGAGGAAGAAAGCAACCAAAAGCTGGAGAGCGTGCTGGAAGAGGGCTATGGCACTCAGCTTTTAACCAGCAGCAAGGACTACAAAAAAGCCGAGGTGGTGGGAAAAGCCGTCAAAAGGCTGCTCTCCAGGGGCTTTAAATACGGCGATATAGCGGTGCTTTTGCGGAGCAGGACCTCCCTCGTTCAGATTGAACGGGCATTGACGACTTTTGGCATACCGTATTGCATACTGGGCGGCATAGGTTTTTGGGAGGCTGCCGAAGTGATCGATATGCTGTCTCTGTACCGCCTGGCTTTTTATCCGGGTGATAAACTGGCCCTCTTTTCAGCACTGCGTTCGCCCATCTTCGGCTTTTCCGATGACCTGCTGGTGCAGTTTGCCCAATTCATAAGGAATTACGGCGGTTCCAAGCATGATTTGAGCGGCATATTTGAAGGATTTATAAATGAAATCAAAGGCGAGGAGCTATGGATAGTTAAGAGGGCAGCTGATGTTTTCAAAAAGATTTCACAGCAGGGAGGCCTGCTGAATGCCGCCCAACTTTTGGACCTGCTTATACGGATTACAGGATACGACCACATTTTAGCCGCCCTGCCCTATGGTGAAAGGAAGCTGCGCAACGTAGAGAAGCTTATGCAGATAGCCCGTGAGTTTGAAGAACAAGGGAGCCACAGTGCAAGGCGCTTTCTTGACTACGTAAACGCATTGAAGAACAGCGCGGTGCGGGAGCAGGAAGCCGTACTGGACAGCGAGGATAGCGACGCCGTTAAGATCCTGACCATCCACGCATCCAAGGGGTTGGAGTTTAGGGCGGTGCTTTTGCCTGATATGGATTCCGAAGTGGATTTTCAGACCAAAAGGGATAAGCCTTTATATCTGGTGGATGAGGGTTGCAATCTGGTGGCCATAGGAATGGATGAGAACGGGAAATTCAGCGAAAAGGCCAACCCCGAGTATCAAAGGTTATTCCAGAAAAAGCTTGAATGCGAGATTGAGGAATCCAAGCGCCTCTTTTATGTAGCGGCAACCCGCGCACGGGAGTACCTGGGCCTTATCGTTCAAATTGATGCTAAAAGCAACAAAGGCAAGCTGGATAAGCTCAACACCTTCATGAAGCAGCTCACATGGAGCCTGCAAAAATGCGGGACAATTGAGGAGATGGCTGAGATCGATGCCGGTGAGCTGGTGGGGCATGACGATGAGCAGGTTCAAACGTATAAAAGGGTTATGGATTCCATGAGGAACATAATAGCTGCAGAAAAGGTAAAAGGCATAAGTACGGATGAGCGGTATATGAGGGCATTAAGCCGCTGTCAACCGGCCATAGGCGGCGTGATCAGCATATCCTCCTGGATGAGATATATGAGCTGTCCCCGAAAGTTTTATATAGAGGAGATTGCCGGCATTAAAAGTCCTGACAGCCTTTACGCATCGTCATACTACGATGAATACGTCGAAGGGCCATCCGATTGCGATTTTGCACAATTAGGGATAATGGTCCATCAGATTTTAAAAGAAATAGACGTGATCAATTTCAGCCAAGCTGGCTTTTTATCCGATGAGGGTTTGGCGGGGATAGACGGTGCCACCAGAGCACGGTGCCTAAAGTGTATTGAAGGGTTCTGGGAGATTGAAAACAGGGAAAGGCAAAGGTGGAGCGGCCGCGTAATTTGTAGCCTTAAGGAGCACTCCTTTATGGTGCCTTTAAGACAAGGACTATACTTTTCAGGGGTAGTAGACAGGATAGATATATATGAAGACGGGGAACGGCTTAAGGCCAGGCTGATAGATTACAAGACCAACAGGATATACAACCAGGCAGACGTTGAACAAAAGAGGGATTATTATGCCAGGCAGTTGCTGTCATACGCCTGGGCTTTGAACCGTTTTCTGGTCTATCAGGGCAGGAAGGTGGATGTGGCTCAGGCTTTGCTGTATTTCCTGGACGGCCCCATTGCCGTGGAGGTACCCATCGATGAGGAGAGTATGGCTGCTTTGGTGGAGCGGCTAATGGATGTAGCCCCCGCCATTTTGGGATGTAGGCCCTTTGATGAGTACCCAAAGGGTGATGGAAAGGCCTGCCAGTGGTGTGGGGTGAAGGAGTTCTGCTGCATATAACTGCTACTTGACAAAATTCATGCTTGTCGTATAATAAAAACAACACAAATAGTGGCAAGATGCGATGAAGAAGAGGAGTACACCTCGCTTCCCACCAGAGAGGGGGGTCCGTGGCTGAGAGGCCTCCTTGGGCGATAGGGCGGGGTGGAAGGTCGCTTCGGAGCATTTCAGCTGAATGGCAGTAGGCTGAAACGGAGTGCTACCGTTATGCAAATGAGTGCCTGTCGGCTTACCGCAACTCCTACGGTTCCAGATGCGTGGCGGCTGCTGTAGGGGGAGGGGCGGGCAAGTGCTATAATTTTGCACTTGTAACGGCAGGACTAAAGGTGGTACCGCGGAGCTTGATCCTTCGTCCTTTACGGGATGAAGGATTTTTTGTTGAAGGGGAGTGTTGCGAACTTGTTGGAGTTAAAGCAAATAGATCCGGTGGGGATGGTTCTTATGCTGCTGGGCGGCATATTGGGATACGGTGGTAGATGGATTGTGGCTCATGCCATAAAGCCACCCCCGGAGCAGGAGATGAAGTGGACGGTAGCCATCAAACTGGCCGGTCTAATCCTTGTGATACTGGGGACGTTTAAAATATTGTATACATTTTGAAAATGGGAGGTAGTGGGACATGCCGGATAAGTTGTTGGACAAGACTTATGACCCAAGTCAGGTAGAAGATCGAATATACCGCATGTGGATGGACAAGGGGTACTTCAGGGCCGAGGTAGACTGGAACAAGGAGCCCTTTTGTATCGTTATTCCCCCACCCAACATCACGGGTCAGCTTCACATGGGACATGCTTTGGACAATACCCTGCAGGACATACTGGTACGCTGGAGGAGGATGCAGGGGTATGTGACTTTATGGCTTCCCGGGACCGACCATGCCAGCATCGCTACCGAGCTAAAGATAGTCGAGAAGCTGGCTGAGGAGGGGCTCACCAAAAACGATTTGGGGCGAGAGGAATTTTTGAAGAGAGCCTGGCAGTGGAAGGAACAGTACGGGGGCAGGATCACGCAGCAGCTTAAAAAGCTGGGCGCATCCCTTGACTGGTCCAGGGAAAGGTTTACCATGGACGAGGGCTGTAGCAGGGCAGTGTTGGAGGTGTTTGTGCGCCTTTACAAAAAAGGCCTTATCTACCGTGGGGATAGGATAATAAACTGGTGTCCCGACTGCAAGACCGCCCTGTCGGATGCCGAAGTGGAGCACGAGGAGGAGCAGGGCAATCTCTGGTACGTACGCTATCCAGTGAAGGATAGCCAGGAGAGCATAACGGTGGCCACCACAAGGCCAGAGACCATGCTGGGGGATACCGCCGTTGCCGTACACCCCGAGGATGAGCGATACCGCCACCTCATCGGAAAGACGGTTATACTGCCCATCATGAACAGGGAGATACCCATAATCGCCGATGAATACGTAGAGCGCGAATTTGGAACGGGTGCTGTGAAAATCACTCCCGCTCATGACCCCAACGACTTTGAGGTGGGCGTAAGGCACGGCCTACCATGGGTTTGTGTCATGGACGAGAAGGGCTTTATGAACCACAATGCAGGGAAGTACCAGGGTATGGATCGGTATGAGGCGAGAAAGGCCATTGTGGAAGAGCTAAAGAGCCTGGGACTGCTTGAAAAGGTGGAACCCATTAAGCACAATGTGGGGCACTGCTATAGATGCGGCACCGTGGTTGAACCCATCATTTCAAAGCAGTGGTTTGTTAAGATGAAGCCCCTGGCTGAGCCGGCCATAAAGGCTGTTAAGGAGGGCAGAATCAAATTCGTGCCCGAGCGATTTGAAAAGATCTACTTCAACTGGATGGAGAACATAAAGGATTGGTGCATTTCCAGGCAGCTGTGGTGGGGGCACAGGATCCCGGCGTACTATTGTCAGGATTGCGACTATACCATGGTTGAGCGTAGCATGCCGGAGAGATGCACCAAGTGCGGCAGCACCAATATAAAGCAGGACGAGGACGTATTGGATACCTGGTTCAGCTCGGCGCTGTGGCCCTTCTCCACCCTGGGCTGGCCCGATGAGACCGAAGACCTTAAATACTTCTATCCGACTAGCGTGCTGGTCACTGGATACGACATCATATTCTTCTGGGTGGCCAGGATGATATTCTCGGGATTGGAGCACATGGGCGATGTGCCCTTCAGATATGTCTTCATCCACGGCATAGTCAGGGACTCCGAAGGGCGGAAGATGAGCAAATCCCTAGGGAACGGCATAGACCCCCTCGAGGTGATCGAGAAATACGGGGCAGATGCCCTGCGCCTCACCTTGGTGACCGGGAATTCGCCGGGCAATGACATGCGCTTCTATTGGGAGAGGGTGGAAGCCAGCCGCAACTTCTGCAACAAGCTGTGGAATGCCGCCAGGTTCATATTGATGAACATGCAAAGCTCGGGCATAGATAAACCGCGGAAGGTAAAGCTGGAGCTTCCCGATCGCTGGATCATAAGCAGGTGCAACCGCCTTATAAGAGAAGTCACCGACAACCTGGAGAAGTTTGAGCTGGGCATAGCCGTACAGAAGCTGTACGATTTCATATGGGATGAATTCTGTGACTGGTACATCGAGCTTGCAAAGCCGGGACTGTACGGCCAGGACGTGGAGCTTAAGGAGTCAAAGCTGTATACCCTAACCTATGTGCTATCCAATGTTCTGAAGCTGCTGCATCCCTTTATGCCATTTATCACCGAGGAGATATGGCAGCACTTGCCCAATCGCGAGTGCGACAGCATAATGGTTTCATCCTGGCCCAAGGTAAGGGAAGAAGAGCTGGATGCCCAGGCCGAAGAGCAGATGGCTGCCGTGATGGATGCCATAAGGAGCATAAGGAATATAAGGGCCGAGATGGAAGTGCCACCGTCCCGCAGGGCCAAGGTGATACTGGTGGTCAACCATGATTGGATGGACATCTTCGAGAATAGCAAGGCATATTTTGAAAAGCTGGCTTGGGCCTCTGAGGTGGTGCTCCAGAGGGATAAAGAGGGCATACCGTCCAACGCTGTTTCGGCTGTGACCGATAAGGCGCAGATATTTATGCCCCTCGAGGATCTGGTGGATTTCGAGAAGGAGATGGAGCGCCTCCTCAAGGAGAAGGCCAACCTAGAGAAGGAGCTGGCCCGGGTGGAAAACAAGCTTTCCAACCGCAATTTTGTGGAGAAAGCGCCGCCGGCGGTGGTGGAAGAGGAGCGAAAGAAGAAAGAGAAGTATCAGGATATGATGGCCAAGGTGTTGAGCCGCATTGAGGCGCTCAATAGCATGAGAAAGTGAATTTGCAGGAGGATGTCGGATGAACTATGAGGAAGCGCTTGAATTTATACACGGCACTTACAGGTTTGGTTCCAAGCTGGGCCTTGAGAACATAAAGGATTTGCTACAGCGCCTGGGCAATCCCCATGAACGGTTTAGAGCAGTGCATGTGGCCGGGACCAATGGAAAGGGCTCGGTCACTTCCATGCTGGCCCATGTGCTGCATGAGGCCGGTTATAGGGTGGGGATGTTTATATCCCCATACCTTGAAAGATTTACCGAGAGGATTCAGGTGGATTTAAAGGAGATAGAGCCTCATGAGCTGGCACGCATAACGGAGCGGGTTAAAGAAAAGGTAGTGGAGATGGTAAGCGAGGGCAAAACCCATCCCACCGAGTTTGAGGTAGTCACCGCCATAGGCTTTACATACTTTGCCGAAAGGCAGGTGGACTGCGCTGTGGTAGAGGTGGGATTGGGTGGCCGCCTCGATGCCACCAATGTGGTAAACCCCCTCGTATCGGTCATAACCTCCATAAGCTATGATCACATGGACGTGCTGGGGGATACTCTGGAAAAGATTGCCGCCGAAAAGGCGGGCATCATAAAGCAGGGCAGACCGGTGGTGACATACCCCCAGCATCCGGAAGTCATATCTGTTATACGGAGGGTATCCCGGGAGCGCTGCGCTCCTCTGTTTGAGGTAGATGAAGAGAGCATAGAGGTAGTTGCTTCCCAGGTGGGAAGGCAGGTCTTCAATTATTCCTTTGGGGGAGAAAAATTTTCGAACGTAGTTATACGGTTGACGGGGCGCCATCAGATACTCAATGCCGCTACTGCCTTGACTGCTGTAGCTGTATTGAGGAGGGAGGGCATAGCCATTCCCGATGATGCGGTGTATAGAGGTATGGAGCGCGCAGTTTGGCCAGGGCGGCTGGAAGTGGTGAGGCGCCGGCCTTATGTGATTTTGGATGGGGCCCATAACGAATCGGGGGCCCAGGTTTTAGCCAGTGCCATTAAAGAGTACTATGATGGGAAGCCTGTGACTCTGGTCATAGGCATGCTGAAGGACAAGGATGCCGATGCCATAGTCAAACATCTTTGTCCTCTGGCTGAGTCGGTCATTGTGACTAAGCCCGACAGCCCCAGGGCTATGGAGCCTGATGAGCTGGCAATTAAGGTGAGGGGGTATTGCCCGGACGTTACGGTGGAGTCTGATATTGAAAAGGCGGTTGCCATGGGGCTTAAGAGGGTAGCTGAAGATGGCGTGCTGCTGTTTACGGGGTCGCTGTATTTGATAGGGAAGGTCCGCGGGCTATTAAAGCCATCTTAAGCCTTTAAGCCCTTAAGCCCTGTATTATTGCCCTTGACATGAGAAATTCTCATTTTTAAGTAAATGAGTGAATTTTATTGGCCATGCCATCATAGATATTTACTGTAAGGACTTGAAGGTTTGAGATGAGAGCTGGTGGTATGGTGCAAAGTGGCGATGTTAAAAGGGACGAAAACGATGTATTCCTGGAGCTGGTGCACAGGGCATTGATGCTCTGGAGAAAAGCGGAAGATTCCCATTTGGATAGCGAAAAGGTGCGGTGGTTAAAAAGCGTTTACATCTGCCTGCTGAAAGAGGCCAAAAGAAAAAGCATAGCTTTAAACGGCAGGCAATTGCTGGAGCGCATTTTATATCCCCGCATATGAAAGCCTAAAATGGGCGTTTAACCCCTGTTGGGTACCTTCTGCAACAGGCGTTCATATAATGAAGTAATCGCTTGTTGCAGAGAAAATCCGATGGGGGTATTTGTTTTTATGATATGGCAGGGAAAGATTGCAGTCTCCAACAAAGGAGAAGATAGCATATCCTTTTTGAACCCTCGTTTTAGGAGGGAAGAGCATCGAATCCATTTGGGAGCCGGGACGGGACCATGCGCCCTTGCCAAGATGAAGGACACCTCGACTCTGCTGGTAGTCCAAGCTCTTGATAGTTCTCTGGCCTGCCTTGATCTGGATTGTGGCGTTGTACAAAAAATCCTGCCCGTAGGTCGTTGTCCTAGCTGCATTGCGGTATGCGACAGAACCCATACCGTATATGTTACCAATGCCGATTCCGATTCCATTTCGGTTGTGAAAAATGGTGATGATATGGACGTTGTCAGCCAAATACCCGTAGGGTCGGCGCCTCAGGGGATTGACTGCCATCCTTACCTTTCTCTTTTGGCCATAGCCCATATCAACTCTCAGGATATATGGCTTATAGAAACCGAAGGTTATAGGCTGGTGAAAAGGATGGTGATAGAAGGCTATCCGGTTCAGGTCAAGTTCAGCTCAAAAGGCGATATCCTATATGTAGGTTGTTATTTCCATAACCACGGGCTATTTAACAGAGTGTTGCTGGTTGATCTGTCTAAAGGTGCAGTTTATCATGAGATTGCCGTGGGATGCATCCCCCATACCCTGCTGGAGACAGACGATGGGAGCTTTTTACTTGTGACTTCCTGCGATGCGGAGGGCGTGCTGGAGGTCATAGACTTGGCTTCCAAGTCGGTGGTGCGCAGCATCAGGATAGGGGAAGCTGTATGCGATATAACGCTAGATGAAAATGGTATGTACGCGTATGTAACGGTCCCTAAGGAAGATCGGGTATGTGTAGTAGACTGGAAGGCGGGGAGGAAATTAGCCGATATTAGGGTGGGGAGAGAGCCCAGTGGGATCGCATATCTAGGTGAATAAAAGGGCCTTCATATGTTGAAAGACAAGTTTCTATAGCGATTGCGTCAATGTTCTTGCCCTTTATTTTTAATTGGTGTAACATGATAGTAGATTCACTCCCTGGCATTTAATTGCCTCGGACTTTTGCGTAGTTAGTCGCGAGATATGGCTAGGGGACGGCTAATTTCTTTTCATTGCTCATGGGATAGTTATACGGATGGGGCCACTAAGGCTGCTGTGGTATATACTCCCATGGGATAAAAGGCCATTAGATGAAAAGATGGCTTAACTCAAGGAAAGTAGGAGGTATTTATAATGGATGCTGATGTAATGGTGTATGAGCAGCAGTTAAACCACGACGATGTAAGCGTTAGGCTGGAGGCTTTAAGGGCATTGATGCAAAAAGTGCAGGAGGGGGAAATAGAAAGGCCTCTGCAGGGAGATGATGTCAACAACCACATACACACTACATATTCCTTTTCGCCCTATTCTCCCACAAAGGCCATATGGATGGCTTACAGGGCAGGGCTAAAAACCGCCGGCATTATGGACCATGACTCCATAAGCGGGGCTAGGGAATTCATGGAAGCGGGGCAAATTGCGGGCATTGCCACCACCATAGGGGTTGAATGCCGGGCCGACTTTTCCAATACCCCCTTGAAGGGTAGGAGGATCAACAATCCCGATCAGAAGTCCATTGCCTATGTAGCCATACACGGCATCCCGCATAATCAGATCGATAATGTGAAAGCGTTTTTTGCTCCTTATGTCAAGGAGAGGAATAAGCGAAATGCTTTGATGGTGGACAGGATCAATGAGATTTTTAAGCCCTATGGGGTCCGTTTAAGCTTTGAGGACGACGTCGTACCCCTATCAAAAAGCCATGAAGGGGGGAGCATAACCGAGCGCCACCTGCTGTACGCCCTTTCCCTTAAGCTGGTGGCCAAATTCGGGAAAGGCCAGGCCCTAGTAGATTTTTTGATGAACGAATTGGGGCTACAGCTCAATCCAAGGGTGGCCGGGTACCTTCGAGATGCTGATAATCGATTTTACGAATATGACCTGCTGGGGGCTTTGAAGAGCGACCTGGTTCCGCGGTTTTATATCGATGCCACCCTGGAATGCCCTGATGTCAGGGAAGTGGTTGAGCTGGCAAGAAATATCGGGGCTATTTTGGCCTATGCCTATTTGGGCGATGTAGGAGATTCGGTCACCGGTGACAAGAAGAGCCAGAAGTTTGAAGATGATTATCTCGAGCTGCTGTTTGAAGTGATAAGCCAGCTGGGATTTCATGCGGTGACCTACATGCCTTCGCGAAACACCTTACAACAGCTTAAAAGGGTAAAGGCCTTGTGCGAAAAATACGGATTTTTCCAGATAAGCGGTGAGGATATAAATTCTCCCAGGCAGTCCTTTGTGTGTACTCATTTGAGGAATGAGGAATTCAAAAATTTGATAGATGCCACATGGGCTTTAATTGGCCATGAGAAGATGGCCACTCGAGATATAAACAAGGGCATGTTTTCACCGGATATAGTGCGCCGGTATCCCGACCTTAACGAGAGGATTGACATATACAAGAGGATTGGCCAGGGACTGGATGATGGAAGCAAGCTGTAATCGCGCAGGAGTTTGGGCGACATTGGGGGACGGGCATTTTAAGGCTCGTTCCCAATTTTTATTTTTAAATTGTAAACGTTGTGCTACATAACCATTTAATGCATCATGAGTTTAGCGCCTTGTTGGGAATACTACAATATGAATCAACTATTTTATAAATAGCGCATATAATGTTTACCGAGAATCAGGACGGATTGGCTTAAAAGTCAATTGGGTCAAGGGATTTGAGTGAAGGGAGTGATGTGATGCACTTTTTTTCAATCGGTTTTGAGGCACGCAACCTTGGCCTTATGAATTCGGTTATAGAAAAGTTGGAAGATATTAGGTTCCAAGGGTTTAAAATTGAAGAAAGAAAAGCAGGCGACCTGCTGTTTATAAATTATATGACCAGCGAATCCGACAGTTATGAGGCATGGAGCCAGTTGAGGGATGACCTCAAAAACCGTATTGCCGATATCTTGTCGGATTTTATCGTAAATGGCTTACAACATACCATGCTCGAGAGGGTTATAAAGGACGAATATTTTTATTTGGAGAATGAGGATAGGGAGCAGATAAAGCAGGAAGTGCTAAACGCCATGTTTGAAGGAAAAGAATACGAGCACCTGTTTAGCCAATTGAGGGACAAATGGCATGGGCCCATAAGGCAGCGAATTTTGGAACACCTGGATGCGCACGATGAACTCATAGTAGATGGTTTTATACGGTTTAGGCTAAAGGACTTCCTGCAGGAATTGATGGGAACGGTGGATAAGGTAATAGAAGAGCTTCTGGTGGAAAGGGAGTACAACGAGTTTATCAAGCTGCTCAGGTATTTTGTGGAGATCCAGGAGCCAAAGGTGAGGGAGGTCCACGTACTGGTGGACGACGACAGGAAATATATACTGCTGGATGACAGCATGAGGGTCATAAACAACGACATACTCAAGGAGCTGGCCAAGGAGATATCGGATACCGAGATGAGCTATGACGATTTGCTCATAAGCTCACTCATAACCATTGCTCCGACCAAAATTACCATACACGGCTGCGATAAGATAAAGAATACCGAGCTTTTAAACACCATAAATAAGGTATTCAGGGGTAAGGTGATCATGAGCCAGGATGGACTGTATCCACAAAATTGAAAGCGGGGACAGGTCTTGACTTGTAAATGGCCCTGGATTATAATAGTTTCAAACAAATGAGGTTATATTTTACATGCAATGATGAGGAAGAGTAGGCTGGAAACCGGTGATAGAGAAGGGATGCCTGAGGCTGGAAGCATTCCGCACTAGGTCCAGTTGAAGACCACCCTTTGAGCATGGCGGGTGGCCCCGTTAACGGCCAATAGAGGTGGGTCCTCCTTGTAGGACCAATAAGGGTGGAACCGCGGGTAGCCTCTCGTCCCTTGTAGGGATGGGAGGTTTTTTAATTGCCTGATATAAATCGTGCTCGGCTTTTATACAATTTCATACGAAAGGATGAAGGCGGTATGATAAAAGTGATGCTTAAAGACGGCTCGGTGAGGCAGTATCCCGAAGGGACGACCATAGCCGATATCGTAAAGGATATAAGCATGAAGCTGGCCAAATCGGCTGTGGCTGCGCAGGTGAACGGGCGTACCGTTGACCTATCGACAAAGCTGCATGAGGATTGCCAGCTCAATATACTGACCTTTGACGATGAGGAAGGAAAAAAGGTTTTCTGGCATACCTCATCCCACATCATGGCGCAGGCTGTAAAAAGGTTGTTCCCCGATGCCAAGCTTTCCATCGGGCCCGCCATAGATAACGGGTTTTATTACGATTTCGATGTGGAGAAGCCCTTTTCGCCTGATGACCTGCAGGCCATCGAGGAGGAGATGAACAGGATAGTCAAGGAGGACTTGCCCCTCGAGAGGTTTGTGCTGCCCAGGGAGCAGGCCATTGAATTTGTGAAGGAGAAAGGCGAGCCATATAAGGTGGAGCTTATAGGCGACATCCCAGAGGGAGAGGAGATCTCGTTTTACCGGCAGGGGGATTTCGTGGATCTATGCAGCGGGCCACACCTGCCCTCCACCGGTATGGTTAAGGCAATAAAGCTGCTCAGCGTGGCCGGAGCTTACTGGCGCGGCGATGAAAAAAACAAGATGCTGCAGCGGATATATGGCGTTTCTTTCCCCAAGAAGAGCCAGCTGGAGGAGTATTTGCAGCGCCTGGAGGAGGCCAAGAAGAGGGACCACAGAAAGCTGGGCAAGGAGCTGGACCTCTTCAGCCTTCATGAGGAGGGGCCGGGCTTTCCTTTCTTCCATCCTAAAGGCATGATCCTTCGCAACATCCTGGAGGATTTCTGGAGGAAGGAGCACTACAAGAGGGGCTATCAGGAGATAAAGACGCCCATCATACTGAATCGCGATTTATGGGTCCGCTCGGGGCATTGGGACCATTACCGTGAAAACATGTACTTTACCAAGATTGACGATGAGGATTATGCCATAAAACCCATGAACTGTCCGGGTAGCATGATACTGTACAAACGCAAGATACACAGCTACAGGGACCTGCCCATCAGGATGGCTGAGCTGGGGCTTGTTCATAGGCATGAACTGTCGGGCGTGCTGCACGGCCTCATGCGGGTACGCTGCTTCACTCAGGACGATGCCCATATCTTTATGCTGCCAGAGCAGATAAAGGACGAGATCCTGGGCGTCATTGACCTGGTGGATTACTTCTACGGCATATTTGGGTTTAAGTACCACGTGGAGCTGTCCACCAGGCCAGAGAATTCCATGGGGTCGGATGAGGACTGGGAGCGGGCTACCAACGCGCTCAAAGAGGCCTTAGAGGCCAAGGGCTTGGAGTACAAGATCAATGAAGGGGATGGGGCTTTTTATGGGCCCAAAATTGATTTCCACCTGGAAGACAGCATAGGCAGGACGTGGCAGTGCGGAACAATCCAGCTGGATTTCCAGATGCCCGAGAGGTTTGACCTGACCTACGTTGGCCCTGATGGCCAGAAGCATCGCCCCGTCATGATACACCGGGTGGTATTTGGGAGCATCGAGCGCTTTATAGGCATTCTGGTAGAGCACTTTGCGGGTGCTTTCCCAACATGGCTGGCACCGGTGCAGGTGCGCATACTCACCGTCACCGATAGGGCTAATGCCTATGCGGAACAAGTAGCTGCTAGGCTCAGGGATGCCGATATCAGGGTGGAGACCGACCTGAGGAACGAGAAGATAGGATACAAGGTGAGGGAGGCGCAGCTGGAGAAGATACCCTATATGCTGGTGCTGGGCGATAAGGAGCAGGAAAACGGGACGGTAGCGGTAAGGGCCCGAGGCAAAGGAGACCTTGGCGCCATGTCCCTTGACCAGTTCATGAATATGATATTGGAAGAGATTCGCACCAAATCCATAAGCTGAAGCCTTTTGCTGAGGTTCAGCGATTGATGAGGCAGCTTTAAGCTGTCTCATCAACTTTTTGGTTGGCTATTGTTGACAAATCGGCACATATGCTTTACAATTTATACGTATAAATAAATCGGATTATTGTTTACGTTGTAGGTGGTGGAACGTGCCCTTTATGAACGGCGCTTTCTTATTTATTTCTACTTAATTTATACGTATAAGTTGATTATGAACCACAATTTATACGTATAAGTACATGAAAAGTGCTTGAAGGTGATTATTAGGTAGGAGAATCAAGCCCAAGTTTATGTTTTTGAAGGGAGGGAAAGCACGTTTTTACCATCCTGAAGGAGGTGGCGCGAGGGTGAAGTATGAGGAAGAAGAAGTCGGTTTCTAGCAAGGATGTAGCCAGGGAGGCTGGCGTTTCCCAGGCTACGGTGTCGTACATACTGAACGACGTGAAGGGGGTTAAGATAAGGCCCGAGACCCGGCAGGCCGTGTTGGATGCCATAAAAAAGCTCAATTACCACCCTGATCAGATCGCCAGAGGGATGAAGCTTAAAAGGTCCATGTCGGTGGGGGTGGTGACCGACAGAAACGTCACCAATTTTTATTTCATGAAAACCCTAGAGGGCATAAGAGACGGGCTGCAGGCCCGCAACTATTCGGTAAGCCTCCTCTTTAATAGATACGAATCTATACAGGAATCCGAGTTCATAAAATACTACAGTTCCAACAGGATAGACGGTATAATCTTCGCATTTGCCTCCATATCAGATGAGGATATGGGATATATGGATAGCATGGGCATTCCCTATGTGATGGTCAATCCCTATCCTTTGGGACGGGATGTGGGGGAGGTGTGTACTGATCACTTAAGCCATATTCCGGCTGTAATAGAATACTTTAAATCCAAGGGGGTAAAAGAGATTGCTTATGCAGGCCCTGTACCTAGGCGTCCCAACGATAGGAGGCTGGAGGTCTTTAAGGAAGCTATGGCTTTGCATGGCTATGAGGTAAAAGAGGAGCTTACCATTTTGGGAGGATATGATAATGGCGAGGTATGCCGGGCCATAATGGGGCTTTTTGAAGGCAGGGGCTGCCGCCCTGATGCCATACTTGCAGCTTCCCCGCGGTTTGGCATATTGACTGTAAAGTCGTGCCATATGTTGGGCATAAGGATACCTCAGGACGTGAGGATTGTGGCCGTGGGTTCGTCCAATTTCTTTGAGCTCATTCATCCCACCCTCTCGTCCATTGAGCTTCCCCTTTATGACATGGGCTTAAAAGCGGCCGAGATGGTGCTTAAGGCCATCGATAGTGGGGAGATGGCTCCTACTACCGTATTGCCTTCGGAATTCGTCATAAGGGAGTCGTCTTAAAAGCGATTTTCCGAGGACTCAAAAAACTTTTCGATACATCATTCAAAATGCAGAAAGGCTTTTTGGTGGGAATATACGCCACAGTTCCAGAGGTGGTAATTTAAAGGCTTATAACAAGGCAAGGTGTTATATTGGAAAGGAGGGTAGAGCGCACTCATCCCCTTCTTGAGGGAGATGGGGCTACTGCGCTCGTATATCGTGAAGACCACGCAGCTGTTGTGGGAATTTATAAAGCAATTTAAATGGAGATATATAATAGGTATGATTGTCCTGCTCATTACCTCTTTTATATCATCCATGATTCCCAAGATAACGGGATATGTGACCGACAGCATCAACGACAGGATGCCCGCCTCTGTCACCAATAAGTACCTCCTCATGCTGGTGGCTGCTACCGTGGCTGTATTCGTGCTGAGGTTTACCTGGAGGTATTTCTTGGTTGGCAGCAACAGATATTTGGAGTGCTATTTGAGGGAAAAGCTGTTTGCGCACATGCAGACGCTTCCGGCTTCCTTTTATGATAACAACAAGACGGGAGACCTCATAGCCTATGCCATAAATGATATACAGGCCATAAGGAGGGTTTTTGGCTTTGGCTTCACTTCTATCCTGGATGGTGTGGTGGTCAATACCATATCTATTATGATCATGGTAAGGACCATAAGCCCCATGTTGACTTTGATGGCCCTTGCCCCTGCGCCCATCATAGTATTGGTCATATACTTTTTACGAAAGAAGATCAGGGAGAGGTTTGGAATGGTGCAAAAGGCTTTTGCTGAGATGTCGGGCAAGGTGCAGGAGAGCATATCGGGCATCAGGGTGATAAAGGCCTTTGCGCAGGAAGAGGAAGAGGTTGAAGATTTCTTGAAGTACAATCAAGTCAGGGTCGATACCCAGATGAGCTTGACCAGGGTGTCGGCCGTGTTGGGGCCGGTAACTCAATTAACCTTCGGCATAAGCACGGTGCTGTTTATAATATACGGCGGCGGGCTGGTGGCAAAAGGCGTGATATCGCTGGGGGACTATGTGGCCTTCAGCTCATATATAATGGTAATCATGGGACCTATCGTAAGCATAGGCAGGATTATAGACGTGTGGCAGAGGGGGATTGCATCCATCCAGCGGCTTGACAGGATCTTCTGCCAAAGCAGCGAAAAGGATGCGGAGAATGCGCTGGCTACTGTATCGCTCTTCGGACTAAATCGCCAGGTAGAAGATTCACAGCCGGTGGAAAAGTTAAGAGGACATATCGTGATAAGGGATTTGACATTTGCCTACCCCGGCACAGACAAAATAGTTTTGCATGATATCAACCTGGAGATCAAAGAAGGTGAAACTTTGGGCATACTGGGCAGAACCGGCAGCGGGAAAACCACGCTGGTTAACCTTCTGCTCAGGCTGTATGAGGTGGAGGATGGCCACATATTCATAGGGGGAAGGGATATAAATCATATACCTTTAAAGGTGTTGAGGGAAAACATAGGCTATGTGCCTCAGGATAATTTCCTTTTCTCCACTACCATAAAGGACAATATCCAATTTTTCAAGCCCATATACAGCGATAGTCAGATTGAAGATGCTGCCAAAATGGCGGGCATCTACGATGAGATAATCTCTTTTCCGGAAGGATTTAATACGGTAGTCGGCGAACGTGGAGTAACCCTATCGGGCGGCCAGAAGCAGAGGATTTCCATAGCCAGGGCAATTATCAAAGACCCTTCCATACTCATACTCGATGACAGCCTTTCGGCGGTGGATACCAAAACCGAACAGAGGATTTTGGAAAACCTCAAAAATGTGTTGAAAGGGCGGACGGGTATAGTGATATCTCACCGCGTTTCAGTGGTGAGGTACTGTGACCACATCATATTCCTTGATGAGGGACGGATCATCGAAAGGGGTACCCATGAAGAGCTGATGCGGCTCAGAGGTGCTTATTACAACCTTTACACTTCTCAAATAGAGCAGGCTGAGGATAATCTGTTGTTACAGGCAAGGGGGTAACAGAAATGGAATATAGGATGGATAACGAATATGTTCTGCGCCGCCCCAAAAAGGCCCTATTTATAAGGCTGCTTGGGTATTTTAAGCCATATTTACCGCTGCTGGCTTTGAACATACTCTTTGCATTTTTGATAAACGGGGCCGCCCTCATAAAGCCCTATATCATAAAGCATGTGATAGACAACTACCTGGCTTTGAAGATATACGCTCCTGACGTCTTCATGCGCATGGGACTGCTGTATCTGGCAGTTGTACTGGCGGGCTGCGCTCTTACCTATTCGCAAACCTATATACTGACGTATATCGGCCAGAAAATAATGTATGATATGAGAAAACAGCTTTTTACGCATATACAGAACATGTCTATGAAGTTTTTCGACAGGAACTCATCGGGCAGGATACTCACCAGGGTGACAAACGACGTGGAGGCATTAAATGAAATTTTTTCAGGTGTGCTGGTCAACTCCGTTAAGGATATAATTATGATTTTGGGAATAATAGCTACCATGTTTGCTCTGGACGCTTCCCTTGCCCTCATCAGCATGGGCAGCATCCCTTTGATAGTCCTGGTTACCTTTATATATAGAAAAGCGGCGCGAAAGAACTTTTTGAGGATGAAGATGCTCATAGGCAGGATAAACGGATTTTTGGCTGAGAACATTTCTGGCATGAAGCTGGTGCGCATCTTCCACAGGGAAAAGGAAAAGCTTCAAGAATTCCAAAAGCTCGATAAGGAGTACTTCGATACCAGCCTCAGGGAAGTGATCTTAAACAGCTTGGGAAGGCCTATCATAGAGGTCATCAACACCTTGATCATTGCGGTGATGATATGGTATGCCAGCGGCAGGATTACGGGCGGACACCTGGAGATAGGGGTCCTATATGCCTTTATAACCTATATCAGGCAATTCTTTGCGCCTATCAACGAGATCGCCGAGTTTTATACCTCCATACAGTCGGCTTTGATTTCTGCAGAGCGCATATTCGATGTGCTGGATACCCGAGAGCTTTCGGAGGATATGAAGACGGGGAAACATGTGGAGCGTATCAGGGGCGAGATCGAGTTCAAGAATGTGTGGTTTGCGTATGATGATGAAAACTGGGTGCTAAAGGACGTTAGCTTTAAGATAGAACCGGGCGAGACGGTGGCCTTTGTGGGAGCCACCGGTTCGGGTAAATCCACCATCATAAGCCTTATGGCTAGGTTCTATGACATACAAAAAGGGAAGATATTGATCGATGGAGTAGACATACGGGAGTACAACTTGAAGGATTTGAGACGCCAGATAGCGGTGGTAATGCAAGACGTGTTTCTGTTTTCGGGGGATATCAAATCCAATATACGTCTGCGAAACGGCTCCATAACCGATGAGGATATAATGAGGGCAGCCAAACTGGTCTGTGCCGACAGGTTTATCGAGTCCCTGCCCAATAAATATGATGAGGAGGTAAAGGAAAGGGGTTGTACCTTTTCGGCTGGCCAGAGGCAGCTCATATCCTTTGCCCGGGCGGTAGCCTTTGACCCTGCGGTGTTCGTGCTGGACGAGGCGACGGCAAATATCGATACCGAGACCGAGATGGCCATTCAGCAGGCCATGGCCAATATATCAGGCGGAAGGACCACCATAATCATAGCCCACAGGCTGTCCACCATAAGGAATGCCGATAAGATCATAGTGATAGACAAAGGCAGGATAAAGGAGATTGGCACTCACGATGAGCTGATCAAAAAGGGAGGGCTGTACCGTCAGCTTTATGAGAAGCAGCTGGTATACCAGTGTATTGCCTAGGCATGCTATGGCCGTATAGCCAGATGCCAATATTTAAATGCTATGAATGCATGCGTAGAGATGAAAACCCTGTTCTTGAGGTCCTAATGAGTAGTACTTCAAGGGCAGGGCTTTTATTTTGAAGGATATAATTTATGGGACTTGGGAATTAAATTTTTATTTTTTTGCGTCGAGTAGCAGGATTTTAAAAAGTTTTAGAGAAATAATTCATATAAGTGGTTGAAAGTGGGGGAAAGTGGTGGAATAATAGGTTAAGGGGGTGGGGGCTTGTTCATTGGGGAATATCAGCACATCATAGACTCCAAAGGCCGGGTCATAATGCCTGCTAAGTTCAGGGAAGGCCTAGGAGAAAGGTTCGTGCTGACGAAGGGGCTTGATCATTGCCTGTTTGTATACCCCAATGAGGAATGGGCCATTTTAGAAAAGAAGCTCCGTTCACTTCCCTTAACCAACAAGGATGCCCGCGCATTTATACGTTTCTTTTTTGCGGGCGCGTGCGAATGCGAGCTGGACAAGCAGGGTAGGATTCTCATTCCAGCCAATTTGAGGGAGTATGCCGGGTTGGAAAAGGATGTGGTCATAATAGGCGTATCAACCCGGGTTGAGATTTGGAGCAAGGACAGATGGGATGAGTACAACAGCGCTTCAAATCTGGATCATGAAACCATTGTGGAGAGGATGGCCGAGCTTGGGATTTGATAGTCGGAGGAGTGGGTAGATGGAGTTTAGCCATACGCCTGTCTTGCTTGATGAGGTGCTTGAGCTCTTGGATTGCCATCCCGGGCAGGTCGTGGTAGACGGGACGGTGGGCGGCGGAGGCCACGCCTATGAGATACTGAAGCGGATAGTTCCCGGAGGTTTTTTGATCGGCATCGATAGGGACCCCAATGCATTGGAGGCTGCACAAAAAAAGCTGGGGGAATTTGAAGGCAGTTTTAAACTGGTGCATGCCAATTTTGCCGATATAAAAGAGGTGCTCCAAAGCCTTGGAGTAGATGCCGTTGATGGGATACTGTTGGACCTTGGCGTTTCATCCTATCAGTTGGATGAGGCAGCTCGAGGCTTTACATATATGCAGGATGCGCCCCTTGACATGAGAATGG
Source organism: Caldicoprobacter sp. (assembly GCF_047459465.1). NCBI lineage: Bacteria > Bacillati > Bacillota > Clostridia > Caldicoprobacterales > Caldicoprobacteraceae > Caldicoprobacter > Caldicoprobacter sp. The sequence goes on from NZ_VSCO01000005.1 coordinate 23,924, forward strand.
ACCCTACTCAAACCTTCAGCGCTTACAACGTCGTCAATGAGTACTCGCAGCAAGAGCTGGAACGGGTCATCAGGGAATACGGGGAGGAGCGGTGGGCCAAGCGGATAGCCCAGTTCATAGTAAGCAACAGGCCCATTGAGACTACGGGACAGCTGGTGGATGTCATAAAGAGGGCCATACCGGCTGCTGCAAGGCGGGAAGGGCCCCATCCTGCCAAGCGTACCTTTCAGGCCATACGCATAGAGGTGAACCAGGAACTCGCTTTGCTGCCTAAGGCAATAGAAAGCGCGGTAGAAGTTCTAAAGCCGGGCGGACGGCTATGCATCATATCATTTCATTCGCTGGAGGACAGGATAGTAAAGCAGGTGTTTCGCAGTTTGAGCAATCCGTGTACATGTCCCCCTGATTCTCCCATCTGCATGTGCGGTAGGCGACCTGTGGTGAAGGTGCTGACAGGCAAGCCAGTGACCCCTACCTCAAGGGAAGTCTCTACCAATCCCCGTTCGCGTAGCGCTAAGGCAAGGTGCTGTCAAAAGTTATGAATGGCTACCAGGAATGAGGATACATAAAAGATAAGGAGGATGAATAAAATTGGTAGTAGCTCCGAAAAGGCAGTATCAGATAGAGCGGCTACCCGAACCGCGGAGGGAAGTCAAACCCAAGGCCAAGGCTAAACCAAGGCCAAGGACTAATACTGCCAGAATGGTAAAGTCCGTGATTCTGGTAGCGCTGTGGTTTGCCATGGCATTCCTGGTAGTTAGCCGACATGCTACCATATCCGAAAATCATCAGCAGATACTCGAGCTCGAAAAAGAGCTGGACCAAGCGCTCAAGCAGACTGAGCTGTTAAAGTTGGAATTGGCTGCAAGCGAAGATTTGAAAAAGATTGAAGAGATTGCTAAAAATCAGCTTCACATGGATTACCCCGATCAAACGCAGATACAGTACGTTGAGCTTCCCGAGGATGAGGGAGAGCAGGAACAGGCCGAAGTGGTAAAGCACCAGGAGATGGACATCTGGGACCTCATTCTGAGATTGATCGACTGAGGGGTGATGCAAGGGGGGTGGTAATTCCGTGGCATTACCAGGAGTTACCAACAGAAAGCGTTTGGTGGCTTTGTTGCTGGGATTTACTCTAATTTTTTTGGCCTTAACCGTTAGGGTGGGATACATACAGTTGGTGTGGGGGGTAGACCTTCAGAAGAAAGCGGTTGACCAGTGGACCCGCGATTTGGACGTTTTCCCGAAAAGAGGGGTTATCAAGGACAGAAACGGTAAGATTTTAGCGCAGAGCGCTACTTCCGTATCCATAGCGGCAAGGCCCAGCCAGATAAGCGATCCGCAAAAAGTAGCTTCTTTGATTGCGCCCATTTTGGAGCTGGACGAACAGGAGCTATACAAGAAGCTGTCCAATAAATCAAGTACATACGTGTGGATAAAGCGCCAGGTTGACAGGGGCACTGCTAACAAGGTCCGCGCCCTGAATATAAAGGGCCTTGACTTCACAGAAGAGCCCAAGAGGTATTATCCCAACGGCAGCCTGGCTGCTCATGTTTTGGGGTTTACCATGAAATACGCCGAACCGGGGGAAGGGTTAAAGGGCCAAGAGGGTATAGAGCTTTACTATGACAAGTATCTAAAGGGATTTGCAGGTAAGATTCTGATGGAGACCGATGCGGTAGGTAGGGAAATGCCCTATAATGTAGACCGGTATATTCCGCCCATTAATGGGTTTAATTTGGTGCTCACCATTGACCAGGTTATACAGTATTTCGTAGAGAGGGAGATCAACAACGTAGTTGCCAAGTATAATCCCAAGAAGGTATATGCCGTGGCCATGGACCCCAATACGGGCGAAATACTGGCGCTGGCAAACTGGCCCACTTTTGATCCCAACAACCCGCCGAGGGATGTGGGAAATTTCGAGGAGATGCAGAATTACGTGAAAAACTTCGTTTGTAAGGACAACATAGATCCGGGGTCCACTTTTAAAATAATAACGGCTGCTGCCGCCCTTGAAGAGGGCGTTGTAAACTTAAACAGCACCTTCAATTGTCCGGGATATAAGATTGTGGACGGGCAGAAAATAAACTGCTGGCGGTCGGGCGGCCATGGTCACGAGACTTTTACTCAAGCGGTGCAGAACTCGTGTAACCCGGTCTTTATGGAGCTGGCATTGAGGCTGGGCAAAGATAGATTTTATCATTACCTCAACGAATTTGGCTTTGGTCAGCCAACGGGCATCGACGTGCTGGGCGAGGAAAAGGGCATCATTATGTCGAGGAACTCTGTAAAAAACGTGGACCTGGCCAGAATGGGGTTTGGGCAGGCCATTTCGGTTACGCCCATCCAGCTCATCACGGCTGTTTCGGCCGTCATAAACGGCGGCAACTTGATGAAGCCGTATATCGCCAAGGAGCTGCGCGAAGTGGTAGTGGATGAGAACGGCCAGGAAACCGAGCGGGTGGTAAAAACCGTTACCCCCCAAAAGGTGCGGCAGGTGATATCGCCCGAGACGTCCAAAATCATGAGGGAAGTGTTGGAAAGCGTCGTGACCGATGGGAGCGGAAGGAATGCGTATATCCCGGGGTATAGGGTAGGAGGCAAGACCGGTACGGCGCAGAAATACGGACCGGGGGGCAAGATCATACCCAATAAGAACATATCGTCATTTATCGGCTTTGCGCCTGCTGATGATCCAAAGGTGATCGTGCTGTTTATGGTAGATGAACCGGAAGCGCCCGTTACTTTCGGTAGCATTATCGCAGCGCCCTATGTTAAGAATATCCTCGAAGATACTCTCAAGTATTTGGGCATTGAACCTGAGTTGGACGAGGAAGCGCAGCAAGCCGAGCAGGTGGAGGTGCCCGACGTAATAGGCAAGAGCCTGGATGAAGCTATCCGGGCCCTCAAAGGGGCAGGGCTGGAGTATATGGCCGATGAGGGAGGAACCGTCGTAAAGGATCAGATGCCCAAGCCAGGAGCAAAGGTTGTATCTGGCACTACCGTTTTGCTGTATACTGAACGAGAGGTACAGGGACAGACCGAAGGACAGACTGAGGTCCAGGCTGAAGAGGCGCCTGCCGAAGGAATGGTAGCGGTGCCCAACGTGTTGGGTAAGTCCATTCGCGAGGCCAACCGGATCCTGGTTTCGGAAGGATTGAGGCTTAAGATAGAAGGTTCGGGCATTGCTGTGGGGCAGGACCCGGCGCCAGGGACCCGGGTAAAAGAGGGTACTGAAGTGACGGTGCGGTTTACTCTGCCATCGGGAGGACAGCAGAACGCGGCGGAATGACAGGAGAGCGGGCAAAGCCAGGATAGCGAATAATATTACCATGATATGTAAATAATACTGTAAACAGGCAAACGATACATGGGAGGATGAAGGAGATGTTGCTTAAGGAGCTGCTAAAAGGGATGCAAATTTCCCACGTAGAAGGGGATGTCGATAAACCGATAGATGCCATATATTATGATTCGCGCAAAGTTACGCCTGGGTCCTTGTTCTTTTGCATTGAAGGTTTTCGGTTTGACGGGCATGACTTTGCCACTGAGGCGGTATCCAAAGGGGCTCATGCCGTGGTGCTACGCAAGGATGTTCCTTTACCCCCGCACGTGACCAAGGTATTTGTGGAGGATACGCGTCTGGCCATGGCCTTGATGTCGCAAATCTTTTATGGGTATCCTGCGCGGGATATACCCATAATCGGAGTGACCGGCACCAACGGAAAGACCACGGTGACCTATCTGATAAAATCCATACTGGAGGAAGCGGGCAAGAAAGTGGGGCTTATTGGCACCATTGCCAACATGATTGGTTCCAAGATGCTCCCTGCCGAGAGAACCACGCCCGAATCGATGGACCTGCAAAGGCTCTTTAAGGAGATGCAGGATGAGGGCGTAAACGCCATCGTGATGGAGGTGTCTTCCCATTCCCTGAGCCTTAAACGGGTGGCCGGCGTGGAGTTTGAGGTAGGCGTATTTACTAATTTGACCCAGGATCATCTGGATTTCCATCATACCTTTGAGGAGTATCGTGAGGCCAAGGCAAAGCTGTTTTTGCAGAGCAGGCAGGCTGCCATAAACATCGACGACGAGACCGGGAGGATGTTTGCAGAGAGGGTAACGGGAAGGCTGTGGACATATGGGATAAGCGGGGCGGCGCAGGTATTTGCAAGGGATATAGAGATTACTTCCAGGGGGGTGTCGTTCCAGCTGTTCTTGCCCGGTGAAACCTGCATGATAAGCCTCAATATTCCCGGGCTTTTCAGCGCCTACAATGCCCTGGCTGCTGCTACGGCATGTCATGCGCTCAATGTGCCCGCTAAATACATAAAGGCCGGCCTTGAAAAGGTAAAGGGCGTGCCAGGGCGGTTCGAACTTCTAGATACTGGTACCGAGTATTCGGTGATAATAGATTATGCCCATACGCCCGATGGGCTGGAAAACGTCCTTAAGACGGCGCGGGACTTCACTAGAGGGCGCGTCATTACGGTGTTTGGCTGCGGTGGCGACCGCGACCCTTCCAAGCGACCCATAATGGGAGAGGTGGCGGGAAAGTACTCCGACTTTTGCGTCATCACCTCTGATAATCCGCGCAATGAGGAACCCATGGCCATCATCCAGCAGATCATACCCGGCATCGAGAAGACCACTTGCCCCTATGTGGTCATCGAGGACCGGAAAGAAGCCATCGCCTATGCCTTAAACCATGGCAGGGCAGGGGATGTCATCATACTCGCCGGCAAGGGCCACGAAACCTATCAGATATTGAAGAACAACCGCATAATTCCTTTCGATGAAAGGAAGATAGTGGCCGAACTGCTGGGAAAGGAGAAGGTTTGATGGAACCCCTATCGATGCGAGAGGTGTTGAAGGCTACCGGTGGCAGGTTGGTCAAAGGAGATGCAGAGGGTTCGGTAGCAGGGGTAAGCACCGACAGCAGGACCATAAAGCCGGGAGAACTGTTTGTGTGTCTCATTGGCGATAGGTTTGACGGCCATGACTTCATCCATCAGGCGGCACAAAAAGGCGCAAAGGCTGTTCTCATCCAGCGCAACATCGATTGGATCCCAGAGAACGTAAGCGTCATTGAAGTCGATAACACCCTTGCTGCCCTTGAGCGCCTTGCAGGATATTATAGAAGGAAGTTCAACATCCCCGTAGTGGCGGTGACGGGCAGTACCGGTAAAACCACCACCAAAGACATGATATGTAACGTGCTCTCGGCGCGTTACAGCGTTCTCAAAACCGAGGGCAATCTCAATAACGAAATCGGCCTGCCTCTGACGCTGTTTAGGATACAACGGCACCATGAGGTAGCGGTGGTGGAGATGGGCATGAGCGGGTTTGGGGAGATCCATCGGATGGCCGAAGCGGCTCTTCCCTGCGTTGGAGTCATCACCAATATAGGCGTTTCCCATATAGAGAAGCTGGGCAGCAGGGAAAACATACTCAGGGCCAAGCTGGAAATTTTCGATTATTTCCCAGGAAATGGGGTTGCCGTGCTAAATGGCGATGATGACATGCTGTGGAAAGTAAAAGGGCGCTTTCCATTTGGAGTCAAGTTCTTCGGAACGGGGCAGGATGCGGATTTCAGAGCTGTAGACATAATTACGGGAGGGCAGGGCACCAGTTTTAAATTGATAAGCGGCGATGAAGAGCACCTCTTCGAGCTTTCGCTCCCCGGAAGGCACAATGTATATAACAGCCTGGCAGCCATCGCTGTGGGACGGCTTTTCGGGATAAGCTTTGGTGAGATGAAGGAGGCCTTAAGGGCTTTTAAACCCGGCAACATGCGGCTCAATATATTAAAGACGCAGCAGGGCGTTGTGGTCATCGATGACGTGTACAATGCCAGCCCCGATTCCATGAAAGCCGCCCTTTCGGTATTAAAGGACATGCCGGCGACGCGCAGGATTGCCGTGTTGGGGGATATGCTGGAGTTAGGGGATTATGCCGAGGAAGGGCATCGTGAGGTGGGCAGGGCGGTGGTGGAAAGCAAAGTCGATGTGCTGATTACTCGGGGGCATAGTAGCCGTTGGATAGGTATGGAAGCACGAGCGGCTGGCATGCCGCCTTCAAGCATATACCACTGCAGCGGTAATAAAGATGTAATAGATTTGTTAGACACAATTGTCCAAAGCGGTGATACAATATTAGTAAAAGGATCACGGGGTATGAAGATGGAGGAAGTTGTTTCCCACCTCTTAAAAGGGGGTTATAAACCTTGGGAGCATTGATATATGCGGTTATAATATCGTTTGTGCTTTCTCTTGTAGCTGGAGTAGTTGCCATTCCCATGCTCAGAAGGCTCAAGTTTGGTCAACAGGTGCGCCACGAAGGCCCTCAAACTCACCTGAAAAAAGCCGGCACTCCCACCATGGGAGGAGTCATATTTTTAATACCCATTTGCATAGCCTCCCTCGTGCTGGTCAGGGGCAGCCTGGATTTCATGTTGGCTGCTCTGCTGGTGATGCTGGGATTTGGGCTTATAGGGTTTGTGGATGACTATATCAAGATAGTCAGGCATAGATCCCTGGGGCTTAAAGCTTATCAGAAAATTTTGGTGCAGATCGCCATCGGAGTAGTGTTTTCATATTACGCCTATACCCATGTGGGTAGCAGCGTCACCATTCCTTTTTTTAAATGGGAGTGGGACTTGGGCATCATGTACATCCCGCTCATGACGTTTGTAATAGTGGGTACCGTCAACAGCGTGAACCTCAATGATGGCTTGGACGGCCTGGCTTCGGGTGTTACCCTCATAGTGGCGGCTACCTTCAGCATTCTGGCGGCATACCTGGCCTCGGCCATGCGGCAGGAAGGCCTAGAGTACTTGGCGGTAAATTACGAGAACCTCATGATATTTGCCGGCGCCGTGGCCGGAGGATGTCTGGGCTTTTTGCGGTTTAATGCCTATCCCGCCCAGGTGTTCATGGGGGATACCGGTTCCATGGGCTTAGGCGGAGCTGTTGTAGCTCTAGCCATTTTGCTGAAGCTCCCCCTCTTTTTGCCCATAATAGGCGGGGTATATATGGCCGAGGCTCTATCGGTCATAATACAGGTGGCGTCATATAAATTAGCCGGGAAGAGGGTATTTCGCATGAGCCCCCTTCATCACCATTTTGAACTGGGCGGCATGAGTGAGCCCAAGGTGGTCACCATGTTCATGATAGCAACCGCCCTGCTGTGCCTCATTGGCCTTGTGGCCGTATGAAAAAACGATAGAAGTCTAAGCATTTTCCATAGGCTATTGGATGGAAGTGTGAGTTATCGGATATCGAACAGGGTTTTATCCATTAAAAGGTGCATACTTGAGAAGTTACCGTCTCTATGAGCGATGGATAGTTCCCATTGAACCAGATGAAAGGGCGAAATAATCAGCAATTATACGGGAGGATAATATGACATACCAGGGGAAGACAGTGCTTGTGGTAGGCCTTGCACGAAGCGGCATCGCCGTCGTCAAAGCCTTAAAGGGGCTGGGTGCAAAGGTCATAGCCAATGATATAAAGACGCGACAACAGCTGGATTCTTCCATATCGGAGCTTGAGCAGCTCGGCGTGGAGCTTTATCTCGGCGATACGCCCGATGCCTTGGTTGATAAGGTGGACTTGATGGTCATAAGCCCTTCGGTGCCAATCGACTCCCCCTTTGTGCAAAAGGCGCAGCGGCTGGGATGCGAGGTCATAAGCGAACTGGAGCTTGCTTATAGGCTGTGCTCGGCGCCCATTGTGGCCATCACTGGCACCAACGGTAAAACGACTACTGTCACCTTGACGGGTGAGATATTGAAGAAAGCGGGCTTCAATGCGTACGTGGTGGGCAATATCGGCGTGCCCTTTGTCAGCAAGGCTTTGGAAATGGATGATGGCGATATAGCGGTGGTGGAGGTGAGCAGCTTTCAGCTGGAGGCCATACGCGACTTTCATCCTCGGGTGGCTGCCATCCTCAACATTACCCCTGACCACCTCAATCGCCATAAGACCATGGAGAATTACATAGCCGCAAAGGCCAGGATCTTTGAAAATTGCACTCCCGGTGACTGGGTGGTTTTAAATGCCGATAATGAAGCGGCGGCAGGGCTGGCAGGGAAGGCCCGGGCTCAAGTGCTGTTCTTTAGCCGTTTAAAACCTCTATCCAAGGGTGCATGGGTGGAGGACGGCACGGTGGTGCTGGACATAGGGCATGGAAAGGAAGCCATATGCGGCGTGGACGACATATTCATACCGGGAGAGCATAACCTGGAAAATGCTTTGGCTGCCTCTTTGATGGCCAGAATAATGGGAGCAACCCCGGAAGATATCGCCATCACCCTGAAGACCTTTAAAGGGGTGGAGCACCGCATCGAATATGTCGATACAATTGGTGGGGTCAAGTTTTATAACGATTCAAAGGGTACCAACCCCGATGCTTCCATAAAGGCCATACGTGCCATGAAGGGCCCCACTGTCCTCATTGCAGGGGGGATGGATAAGGGCAGCAGCTTTGATGAGTTCATAGATGCTTTCGGTAACACCGTCACCCATATGGTGGTGCTGGGAGAAACGGCCGATAAGCTAATTAAAACCGCAAAGGAAAAGGGATTTGACAGGGTATATCGTGTTAGCAGCATAGAGGAAGGCGTGAGAAAGGCTTTTAGCCTGGCTTCCCCGGGCTATAACGTGCTGCTTTCTCCGGCCTGTGCCAGTTGGGATATGTTCAAGGATTATGAGGAAAGGGGAAGAGTCTTTAAGAGCGCTGTCAAGGCTCTTAAGGGGGAAGTTGAATGACCAAAAAGCCCAAAAAGGC
>NZ_VSCO01000223.1:0-1628 GCF_047459465.1 Caldicoprobacter sp.
ACTTTCAGGGGGTCACTGTCTCTTCCTTGACACCCATGGTAATAGGGGCTATCCAGCTTGGTGCGACGGTGGACTATGCCATTCTGTTCACCAGCCGCTACAGAGAAAATCGCGAAAGGATAGATGATAGGCTAGAAGCCATAAGGCAAACCATAGAGGATACTGGCCGCTCGGTACTGACCAGCGCTCTGACGATGATAGCCGCCACGCTGGGCATTGCGATGATTGCCAGCATAAAGGCGACAGGAGAGCTGGCCATGATGATTGGAAGGGGTGCAGCCATAAGCATGGCGGTCATCTTCCTGGGGCTGCCTTCTGCATTTTTGATATTTGACAAGTTCATCGGATGGACCACAAAAAACTGGGCAAGGGCTGGAAGGTCCAGCAAATAGAAAATGCGCTAAATGGATCTCTAGTAAAAAATAACGGATATGCAAAGAATCCGACATTGTAAAGGAGATGTAGAAGAACAAGAACGAGTTTTAGATAAAATATGCAAAAGGAGTGAGGATGTATGAGCCTCAAGAAGATGATAAAAAGGGCCATATCCGGAACGCTGTTATTTTCGGTTATGCTTTGCCTAGCATTGATGCCAATGGGTGCCACCCATGCTTATATAGGTTCAACAGCGGCATTGGTTCAGTCCAACGACGCTGATGATGGTTCGGCCTTGGTGGGCAAGAATGAGACCGTTTATGTGATTCTCGACCATGACGGGAAGGTGCTGGAGCAGAGGGTGGTCAACCGCATTTATGGGAAAGGAGAAATAGAGGAGGTACGGGATTACGGCCGATACAGCTCGGTCAGAAATATGGAAGCTTCAGCTAAACCTAAGCTTGAGGATGGCCAGATAGTATGGGATGGTCAGCTGCTGAAAAAAGGAGATATATATTATGAAGGCATAACCGATAAGGAATTGCCGGTTGAGGTGTCTATAAAGTATTTTTTGGATGGCAAGGAAACGGATGCGCGCAGCCTGGCCGGCAAAAGCGGCAATTTGAGAATTGAGATTGAGATTAGGAATAAACTTGAGGTGACGCAGCCCATAACCTATGAGAGCTATGCAGGAGGCTCTGTATCTAAAGAATATGAGCACTACGTACCTTTTTTGGTGCAGGTCTCCTATCCCGTTGATCTCAGCGTATTTTCAGATATAAAAGCCGATGAAGCGGTGAAGGTTGTAACCGGCAAGACCATGAACTTAAGTTTTGCTACTTTCCCTTATCCCGATGCACAGGTGACCTTTGAGATGATAGGTAACAACATACAGCTTGAGCCCATCACCTTTACGGTCATTCCTCAGGTGCCGCCAGTGCCGGATATGGACATGGAAGATGAGCTGGTGAAAATGCTGGACGGGGTGCGGAAGATTCGCAATGGACTGAAGCAGTTTGGCAGCGCAGCGCAGCCCCTGATAAGCGGCAGCAAACAGATGGCACAGGGTAAACAGGCATTTGATAAAGGGATTTCTGCTCTTGTTGAGGGAAGCAAAAAATTAGAAGAAAATTCCTATGAGCTGATCGTGGGATTTGATGCTGGCCTTAAGGGCCTTGATGAATTAAAGAATGGGCTGACAAAGCTGACTGAAGGCTTAAGCGGAGTGGCTTCGGGGATGAATGGTTTAGCTG
>NZ_VSCO01000084.1:0-7892 GCF_047459465.1 Caldicoprobacter sp.
CTGGATAGACTGGTGGACGGGGAAAGAATATGAAGGCGGCAAGTATCACCTCGTTGAAGCGCCGCTGGATAAAATGCCCCTTTTTGTTAAAGCCGGAGCCATAATACCCATGGCTGAGCCCGTAAACTGTACTGCCGATGGCATAAAAGCTGAATTCCGTGTTTTGCCGGGGGCTGTGCAGGCGGAATATGTCTACTATGAAGATGACATGGTTACGGAAAATTATAAGAGTGGAAAGTACAATTTATATAAAATAAGATACCAAAAAGACGGGAACGCCGTGAACATAGAAATGGAAAGGTTGCATTACGGATATCATGAAGGGCAAAAGAGGTTTAGGATAGTCTTTGAAGGATTAAAGGGTATAGAAAAAATCTTGGCAAATGGCCAGCAGGTAAGCACCCAGGTAATAGATGGAAATGTAGTGGTATATGTGGAACCCAAAGAGAAGTAGAAAATAAGCATTTATTGAGCTTTTACCGAGCTTGTTGAGGCTATGAGAGAAAAATCTCGATTATTGGATCTGGACAATTATGCGTATAGATGCTATCATATACTAAATAAAATAAAATTTAATATTAAACGGGGAGCTGAAGCAATTCGGCTGAGAGGGAGTTGTAATGCACTCCGACCCGATGAACCTGATCTGGGTAATGCCAGCGTAGGGAGCCAATTGTGGAAGGGGACTACATGTCCTTATGTTGGCATGTAGTCTTTTTTTCTCCCCGTAAAGAGGGAGGAGAGGATGAAATGAAAAAAGTAAACACCAGGATGCTTGTGGAAGCCGGGATGATGGTAGCCCTGGCGCAAGTGCTAAGCTATGTTAAACTATTTGAGATGCCGCAGGGCGGCTCTGTCACAGCAGGTTCTATGGTACCCATCTTTGTCTTTGCTTTTAGGTGGGGTACTCTCAGGGGACTGCTGGCCGGTATGGTCTATGGGATTTTACAGTTCATCCTAGGGGAAAAATACAGCTTCCATATAGTATCCATACTATTTGATTATGTCATAGCATTTGCCTGTCTGGGTTTGGCAGGCCTCTTCAGGCATAAGGGCATGTTGGGCGTAATGGCCGGTGCTTTCCTCGGAGTGTTTGGGAGGTTCATATGCCATGTCATATCTGGCGTAGTGGTGTTTGCCAGCTATGCTCCAGAAGGGCAGAGCCCATGGGTGTACTCCATACTTTACAATGGCTCTTTTCTGCTCGTAGAGCTTGTAATTTCTCTGGTGATTGTAGGAGTGCTGTATAAGGCCAGCAAGTCCAACTTCTATGTGAGAAAGGATTCATCTGGTGATTATACCGCATAAAAAGTTAGATATATGCCCAATAAAATGAGAAGTCCAGGTTTTCGCCTGGACTTTACTCGTTGAAAGGCACCTTATTCTTTTCTGCAAACCTCTTGAGCACGTCAACGATCCACTGGAAATCATCCCTTACTACGCCTTTTTCGATAATGTAAGGTTCTTCTTCGCCCTGAATGTGAATTTCTATCCTTTCAACGGGTTTAGAGAAGAACAATATTTTCTTTACACCGCTGGTGCGTTGAAATTTAACTATCTTGCTGGCCTGAAATCTTTTCCAATGTTTGCCGCCTGTAAACAATGAAAGCTCTCCTAAATCTGCATTAAACTCCCTGACATACTGGGCCCCCATATCCACTCCTCCCTATCCGTTTTTACTCCCGTTGAAGTAAAACGCTAAGGAATACGGTATAATATATATGCCGATATGATTTCTGGATATGATTCAGCGGCAAACGGGATGCTATATCAATTATACCATATTATCAATGCCAAGAAAAGGGATAAGGGTTGTCATTTGTTTAGAATTTGACAATACGTTTTTGTGATAATGTGCTAAAATACAGTTATAATGCATTTTACAAAATCAATGCGGGGAGGCACTTTTATGAACAGTAGTATCAGAGATATAACTCTTGCAGATGAAGGTCAGAGGCGAATCGACTGGGTCAGGCGCTATATGCCCTTGCTTAATCAGTTGGAAAAGGAATTTGAGCAGACAAAACCGTTCAAGGGCAAGAAGATTGCAGTATCGATACATTTGGAGGCCAAGACGGCTTATTTGTGCCTGGTTTTGGCGGCTGGCGGTGCACAAGTTGCCGTCACGGGGAGCAATCCGCTGTCCACGCAGGATGCCGTAGCAGCTGCGCTGGTGAAGAACGGCCTTACAGTTCATGCATGGCACGGTGCCACCCAGGAAGAGTATAGGGAACATTTGAGCAGGACCCTGGATATAGAGCCCGATATCATCATCGACGATGGAGGGGACTTGGTGGCTATGCTGCATTCTTCACGCCAGGAATTGTGCGACAGGATAATAGGCGGCTGCGAGGAGACTACCACCGGCGTCCTCAGATTGAGGGCCAGGGAAAGGGAAGGAAAGCTTAAATTTCCCATGATTGCCGTAAACGATGCCTACTGCAAATACCTATTCGACAATAGGTATGGCACGGGACAATCGGTATGGGATGGAATCATGCGCACTACAAACCTCATCATCGCGGGCAAGAACGTGATAATAGCGGGGTATGGCTGGTGCGGCAAGGGGGTGGCCATGAAGGCCAGAGGCCTCGGGGCAAACGTGATCATAACCGAGGTGGACCCAATAAAGGCCCTGGAGGCTGTCATGGATGGGTTTAGGGTGATGACCATGCTTGAGGCTGCCGAGATTGGCGATATATTTATAACCACCACCGGCTGCACCAAGGTCATAAGGCGGGAGCACTTTGAAAGGATGAAGGATGGAGTTTTGCTGGCCAATGCGGGGCATTTCGATGTTGAGATATGCAAGCCTGATCTGGAGGCCCTGGCTGTGGAGAAGCGCCAGATGCGCTCTAATGTTGAGGGCTACGTGATGAAGGATGGGCGGGTGCTCAATCTTCTGGCTGAGGGGAGGTTGGTTAACCTGGCTTCAGGCGACGGGCATCCTGCCGAGATCATGGATATGAGCTTTGCCCTGCAGGCCCTTTCGGTGCAGTATTTGATTGAAAACCAGGGTAATCTGGAGCCGAGGGTATATAGCGTTCCGCACTTCATTGATTACAGGGTGGCACGGATGAAGCTCGATGCTATGGGTATCACCATCGATTGCTTGAGCCCGGAACAGCAACGCTATCTTTCATCTTATTGAATGAAACGTAAATGTTATCCTAATGTTTTGAATTTATATGTAAATGTCCTGCTGTGACCGGCGTTTTTAGAGGATATATAGAGGGTTGGTGTTTAGTTTGATTGTGGATTTGCCCACGTTGCGAAGCAAGCTCTTTAAAAGAGGAATATATGTGTTTGACGTATAGGACCTGGGTAAAGAGTGCGATGCTTTGGATAACTGTATTTTAAGATGAGCATATAAATGCACGGAAGGAGGTAATGGGCGCGCCCGTTAAATAAAAAGCACTGCAAAGCGTTGCCTTTAGCCAGCAGGCCTTGTTTATAGCGCTCTGCTATGCTGTGTTTTGTGCGCCCAGCGATTCATGAATATCCTGATAAGAAAATCCTATGTGATTACCATGGATGATGATGACAATTTGTACCCACAAGGTTGTATAGCCATAAAAGGCGACACAATTGCATACGTAGGCGATGAGGAAAGCCTTCCTGTGGGTTTTGCGCCCGATGAGGTACTTGACGGCTCCGGCATGCTAGCTTTACCCGGATTTGTCAATGCTCACACCCATTCTGCCATGTCGCTGTTTCGGGGCTATGCCAACGATATGCCCCTTATGGACTGGCTGGCGCAAAAGATATGGCCCCTCGAGGACAGGCTGCAGCCCGAAGATGCTTACTGGTTGTCCATGTTGTCCATAGCGGAAATGCTCATGAGCGGAGTTACCGTCTTTGCCGATATGTACATGTTCATGGACCAAACCGCAAAAGCGGTAGAGTATTCAGGGATTCGAGCTGTTCTATCAAGGGGTTTACAAGGGCCAGATTCCAGGTCGGAGCAGCGCCTCATGGAAAACCGCAAGCTGTGGGAGGAATGGCACGGTGGAGCCCAGGGCCGCATAAGGGTCATGGTGGGACCACATGCCATATATACCTGTGATGCCCATTACTTAAGGCGATGCATGGAGCTGGCACAGCAGTTGGGCGTAGGGCTTCACATCCATTTGGCCGAAACCCGCACCGAAGTAGAGGAGGCATTGAAAAGGCACGGCAAAACGCCGGTTGAATATTTGGAGTCCATAGGTTTTTTCAATCTGCCTGTTTTGGCTGCGCATTGTGTGCACCTTACGAACCATGATATGGACATACTCGCGAAATATGACGTACAGGTGGCGCACTGCCCCGTTAGCAATTTAAAGCTGGGCAGCGGCATTGCTCGGGTATCCATGTTGCTTGAAAGAGGGATAAACGTGGGGCTGGGAACCGATAGCGCGGCCAGCAACAACAGCCTGAGCATTATGAGGGAGATGACCTTTGCTGCTTTGCTGGGCAAAGGCATAGACGAGGATCCAACCGTTATTCCGGCAAAGCAAGCCCTTAAAATGGCCACTCTTGGTGGGGCAAAGGCCATAGGGTGGAGCCAGGAGATAGGTTCACTGGAGCCTGGTAAGAAAGCGGATATTGTTCTGGTCAAGTATGATGCACCGCATTACCATCCTGCCGCTGATCCAATTACCCATCTGGTATACAGCGGGCGTGACGCCGATGTCGACACCGTCATCGTAAACGGAAAGGTAGTGATGAGGAAAGGGCAGCTTACCACCATAGACTTGGAGAGGGTATATTACGAGGTAGAAAAGATAAAGCGCAGGATTATGGGGGGAATTTGAGATGGACACCAAAAACATTTCAATGAGCCGCATTGAGGAAAGGGCAAGGAAAATCGGTACCGCATTGAAGGGCTTAATTTTATACAGGCAACTGCGAAATCAGCCGGCCATCCAGGCATTTGAGGATTTCATACACGGCCTTGTAAGCGATAGCGTCTGTGCTGAGCGGCTATGGGATGATTACAGCCGTTTCGTGCATAATATGATGAACGCTCTGGAGGAAACCAATATCCTTCGATACAGCAATGGCACTGCGTTGTACAGCAGTGAGCCGCAGCTAAAAAGCTCTTTGACCCGAATAAAAGAGGTACAATCCCATGAAGATAGCCTTAGGCTTCATGATGGAAGTACAGATCAACCACGGGCAAATGATGCGCATAGCTGCGAAACGATGCGGTATGAGGATAATGCTCCAGATACAGGCTGCTTTGAGAGGGTATGGGGTGACCGTGAGGATGTTGCACAGGGCTATGAAGACGCTGCGGGGAGTACCCTGTGGAAGTCCTACTGGGGCTATAATATATTGACCCATGAAACGCCTTTTAGCCGCTACGCTGAACATGTGGGCTTTGAAGAACTTCCAGAGTGGCTTAAAGCCAGCATGGAATTTGAGCTGGAGCACTTGAGGGAAATTGCACTGGTGGATTGGGAGGAGCTTTTAGCATTGGCCAAGCATAAGACCGGCATAGACCGATGGCTAAATATATTTGCTCCGCAGTATGAGGATAGCGCCTCTGGGAGGGGAAAGGCCATATCGACGAGCACTTCGGCAATATGTGGAGGAATAAATCGACCTGTGCCCTACCATCAGGTGATAAACTGGGAAGTTAAGGAACTGGCATACCATTTCCATTGCAATGGCTCGGGCATGTTTGGCATATTCAAGGGTTTCAGATGGGAACGCGTTGACGGCCATGGACGACTTAAAGGGATTGCGTGCGTGGATCCTGTGACGCTGGACCAGCTGGTGGGCTATGAAGAACAAAAGGCAAAATTGATTGAAAACACCGAGCAGCTCCTCAGAGGATATAGGGCCAATAACGTGCTGCTTTATGGCGATAAGGGTACTGGCAAATCGTCTCTGGTAAAAGCCTTGGTGCACCGGTATGCCGAGCAGGGCCTGCGAATTGTGGAGGTACCCAAAGAATGCCTGAGAGATTATTATCATATACTGGAGCAGCTGGAAGGGCGCAAGCAGAAGTTCATACTGTTTGTGGACGACTTGTCCTTTGAAGAGGGCGAAGTGGAATACAAGCATATAAAAGCGCTGCTGGAAGGAGGGCTTAAAGCAAGACCCGCCAACGTGGTCGTGTACGCAACCTCCAACCGCAGGCACCTGGTGAGGGAATTCCATAGCGATAGGAGCGGGGCGTACTCAGGTCAAGAGGATGAAATCTCGCCCATCGACTCGATGCAGGAGAAGCTGTCGCTGTCGGATCGATTTGGCATAACTTTGACCTTCACCTCGCCCAATCAAAGGACCTATTTGGAGATGGTGGAACGCCTTGCAGCTGGGCGCGGGATCTCAATGGATGCCGAGGCTTTGAGAGAAGAGGCCTTGCGCTGGGAAAAGAGGTATAATGGCCGTTCGGGACGTACAGCCCGCCAGTTTATAGATTATTTGGAGGCTAGGCTGGGCAATGCTTTCAGTGGAGAGGAAGCTGCATTGGAATAGGATGAAAATAAATGTGAAGATGTACCCTTATAGTGTTAAAAGCCTTAACCCCTATAAAAGGGACATTTAACACTTTATTAGGCAGTTATTAAAGGTTTTATAAAGGTTGCGTAAAAGTTTTGAAACATATGCAGGGTATAATATAAACGAGCCAAATAATAGGGGGGAGGCCCATGTATAGGTTGTTCAGGAGCGAAATTGGAAGAGGGATTACCGGCGTCATAGTTTCGATCATACTGGTATTGGCGGCATTATTTCCCATACTCTTTATGGAGCTGTTAAGCCAGCTGGTATCTTTGATTTAAGGTCCGTGGCATTTGCTGCGTTGTGTACTTATTGGCCTGTATAGGGCGTGATGGATATAACCTGTGTATAAGTACAGGAAGATAAGAGGTATATATAAGAGCCATCTCCGAGAAGGGATGGCTTTGTGCTTTTAAAATGTCATATAAACATGAAATGACCGAGCATTTGCTCGGTCATTTCATGAATACATGGTTTCCTATAGCTATACTGCTTACAGCCTTGCGCTCTTTCATCCATCGGGATGTGGCCGTTTTGGGGTTATAATAGAACAAACATCCTCCAGTTGGGTCATGCCCCATTACGGCATCCAGGGCGGCACGATAACATTCCGCATCAGGGGTGAGATAGATCTGTCCGTCCTGGACACATGTAAAAGCGTAAGGCTGCATTATAACCTCCCTCAAGGTATTGGGGAAAAGGGGGGATTTCAATCGGTTCATTATTACAGCTGCTACTGCTACCTTACCTGTATACGGTTCTCCTCTTGCTTCAGCATTTATCACTCTGGCCAGCAGGTGTACATCATCTGGCTTTCAATGGGTAATGCTGCATATCCTGTTGACGTAGTCTGTTATGACCCTGTCTTGGACAAAATCTGCTTGTGCCAGCGTCTCAGTAGGAATCAAGAAATAGGTCGTTGCAAGCACGAAAGCTAGAGCCTTTTTCATGATTGTTCCCTCCTCCAACTATTATTTTGTGCTGGCCAGAAGCTTATATGCCTTGAAATAAAAGGCTATCTAACCTTTATTTCAGTATAGCCTTGCCTTTGGCTAGTTTTGCCATAGCCAAGCCAGGTACATGCCCATCTCTTCCTTATTTTTATTGTTTAAATCGGCAAAGTACATAAAAGTACTGCCGTTATCTGGGCAATCTCCTAAAAGCGCTATTTCTATACGGCTTCCTATTATGTTTTATGACGCATTGGTCGTCATGATATAGCTGACAGTTTTTGCATTTATTGAGTATGAAAGCTATAGCATTTATTAGCTGTTCTTCATCGTACACCTTCTTGTTCAACCAGCTGGTCATAGTTGATGCCTCGTTCAATCATTATCCCCCTTTTATCTGAAGTTATGTTGTGTTATTATTTCTATGTATTTATCTGATATTTATCT
>NZ_VSCO01000085.1:0-7851 GCF_047459465.1 Caldicoprobacter sp.
AAATTAGCATTGATGAAGCTTATTCCGCCTTTCATACCCTGTAAGCATTCCGCTTTATATTCAGCAATAGCCAAAGCCTGCTATATGCCATTTAGTAAGGTTTATACCTTTATGCCTGGTTATTTTTCAGAATGCCAATAAGTAAAAAAAATTTAAACCCAAAACCATCTAAAACCCTTGTGTAAATGGGGTGATGGATGTGCTTAGCGTACTGTTAGTCGACGATGAACAATTTGTGCGGATGGGATTGCGTACCCTCATTGACTGGGAAAGCTGTGGTTACGAGATTATCGGTGAGGCGGACAATGGAGAAGATGCACTCCGAATAATTACGGAAAAGCATCCCGATTTGGTTATTACCGATATACGCATGCCGGTACTGGATGGTTTGGAGTTAATTCGCCGTGTAAGCCAGGCTGGGCATTTAACAACTAAGTTTATCATCATCAGTGGATATGATGAATTTAAATATGCCCAACAGGCCATGCGCTATGGGGTATCGGATTTTATCCTCAAACCGGTGGACCAGGATGAACTGCAGGACATTCTATTGCGCTTAAGGAGGCAAATTACCAAGGACCAGATAATTATGAAAAAAACCGATGTTATATGGATAAATGCTATCTTTGAAGCTTTGCTTAAAGGAGAGACAAACCATAAAAACATTGAAGAGTGGGAACAGGTCCTCGGCATACAAGAAGCCAAGAAGTTGTTTTATATGTTTATCGAAATCAACGATGATCACCTTTGGGAAGAAAGCGGCAGCCATGTGTTTTCTGACTGGGAATTTTGTCAGCATTTAGGACATATCATAGCCCAAATCCTCGGGCTTAAAGAGCCGGTTTTTTTGTACCAGCATGAGAGAAGCCTATATGGCATGATAGTGACCGATAGGGTTCTTTCGGCTTTTTTTGGAAGCACAGAGCGCTTGGCGTCTACTTTGCAGACTCGCCTGTCGGAAGCCATTGGCAAAACCGTCATGATATATGTGGGAGTTCCCGTCCCACATGTGGGTCAGCTTCATAGAGCATACGCTACTGCTAAAGAAGCGTTACAGTACAAATTTGCCCTTCCCGGAGGAGTGGTGGTATACGAAAAGGTGAAGGACCAGCCTCTCCAGTATATGGAGCTGGAGCCCAGCCTACGCCAGCAATTGATGGAAGGAGTGGAGGAAAACGATGAGGCGCAAATACGCGAGGCTGTGGAGAGAATCTTCAACGCTTTTCGGGAACACCGTTTTGCCCCAGAGGTGGTCAAAACGGCAATCAATCAGTGTGTTTTTAGCGTGGTTCGTCTGATCAGGGAATTGAAAGGAAGGGAAGACGAACTGAAAACCCTTCAATTTATGGTGGGTTGGCAGGACTTAAACATTGCCCCTGAGACGCTTAAGCGATATTTTCTCGCTTTTATGTTGGAAAGTGCAGGGTACATTGCTGAACTTAACTTGGAGAGAAGCCGCGGCATTATACACAAGATCAAGAGCTATATCGATTCTCATTTTTGTGAAGATATAAGCTTAAAGAGCCTGGGAGCTATGTTCTATATGAATCCCACCTATTTAGGACAGATTTTTAAAAAAGCTTACGGGGTTTATTTCCGTGAATATCTGATGAATCTTCGAATAAACGAAGCAAAGCGCCTATTACGTCAAACCGATCTATGTGTTTATGAGATTGCGGAGCGGGTTGGATTTAACAATCCCGAGTATTTCGTCACCCAATTCGAAAAGGTGGTAAAGATGACTCCGGCGGAGTATCGCAATCAGTGCCTTAAGTGTGGAGGGGAGGATAAGGGGCAGAGATGAAGTTGCTTAACCTTGACAATGTTAAACTGCGCGACAAAATGATGATCATCTACATCTTTTGCGTGTTGTTGCCCATCGTTTTTACCAATATAGTATTCTATGTGGTTACAACAAATAATGTAAAAAATCAACGGTTGAAGGAACTCACTCGTGCTTTGGAACAGATAAAAAAAGAATTTCAAATGGAGATTGACGATGCTGTAAAGGTATCCCTGGTGTTCTATACTGATTACATCTTAAATGAAATCCTGGAGAGAGAGTATCAAACTCAACTTGACTACATCACAGCGTACGATTCGTATTTACGAAAGATTCTAAATAGCTATATCCCCTCTTATACGTTCATGCAAAATATCAAGATTTATTTGGACAACCCTACCCTGTTGTTTGCCGGTGGAATTGGTTATCTATCCGATGAAATTCGTAATTCCGACTGGTATCAGGCGCTGATAGCGGCAGAAAAAAAAGGCTCTTCTGTCGTCCTGACCAGGACAAAGCGGGAAGATAGCTACAGGCACGATGAAGAAGTTCGCGATACCTTTGTTATTGTGCGCCGCATGAACTATTTCAACCTATTTGGTGAGAGTAAATGTGAAAAGATCATTAAGATTGAATTGCGAACCAGGGCAATAGAGCAAGTGTTTTCCAACCTTAATATAAATGGACACATCTATTTGCTCAACGAACTGGATCAAATCCAATATACCACCGACCCAAGTGTAAATTGGCAGGCCGAATCCATTTATTTTGATCAGCTTCACTTTCCCCGAAATTCTATTAAATTGGTTGCTACCTATTCAGGGAACAGATATTTGAACAATTGGAAATTGGTCAGCATAATCCCGGAAGACGAAGTTTTAACCGAAGTGCGCAAATCGCGGCAGTTCATTATCTGGATGGTTATTATCAATCTCTTTTACTCCACAGCAATCATTTTCTGGATCACCAATTCAATGAATGTGCGGCTTATCAATATCCTCCATCATATGGAAAAGGCAAAAAAGCAACAATTTGTACCCATTGAGGGTCCCGAGGCACGGGATGAGATAGGAGAATTGCAAAGCGAATTCAACAGGATGATCTTGCAGATAAAGAGTTTGATAAATGACGTATATATGGCGGATATTCGTCAAAAGAACTTGGAGATTCAGCATTTTAAAGCGAGGCTCAACGCGCTGCAGAGCCAAATCAATCTACACTTTTTATTTAACTCGTTGGAGACCATACGAATGCGTAGCTTGATGAAAAACGAGGTTGAAACGGCAAGAATTATTCACAATATGGCCAAGCTTTTAAGGTCATCCCTTACATGGGATAAAGGTTATATTACGGTGAAAGAAGAGTTGGATTTTATCAATTGCTTTTTGGAAGTGCAGAAATACCGCTTTGGGGATCGGCTTAATTACCATATAGACGTGGATGATGATGCCCTAAACGTCCCCATTCCTAAAATGGTTTTTTTGCCTTTTGTTGAAAATGCCAGCATTCACGGAATCGAGCCCATGAAAGAGGGTGGAAAGCTCGATATTGCCATCAAGATTCGTGACAATCACCTGTTATTTTCGGTACGGGATAACGGAGTCGGAATGTCCAAGGAACAGGTGGAGCGGATTTACGGGTACCTTAGGCAAAAGGAGGAGATGGGAGAGCGGGTAGGTATCCACAATGTGATCAACCGCCTAAAAATGTTGTATGAAGATAAGTTTCAGCTGCTTATTGACAGCAAGCCAGGGGGAGGTACTCTGGTGCAGATCACTATACCGGTTGACGTGCACTCCAATCTCCCAATTAATCATCCATGAAATTATAAAATTTTTAAAGTTTTTTCTAAAGTTTGTATGGTTGATAAACTATAGGGTACAGGTTACACTGTATTTAACCACACCAAGCAATTAGGGAGAAAGGAGTGTATAAGCGTGACTAGAAGGCGATGGTTAATATCTTTCATGTGTTTGATGGTCATACTGGCTCTTGTATTGACGGCTTGTGGAAGCAAAGAAAGCACTAAGACAGAACAGACTGAAACTCCATCATCGACTCCATCTTCAGGACAAGAGACGGAGGAAGAGAAAGAAGAAGAGACAGAGAAACCCAAAGAGAAAGTGACCTTTACCATGTTCGTTGCAGTTCAAGGTAAAAAGGACATGTACATGAATGAGACAAAGATTGGTAAAATTCTCGAAGAACAGACGGGAGTAAACTTCAAAGTTGAATATCTGGTTGGAGAGCTGCAAACCAAAATCGGGACCATGATTGCGTCCCGAGATTATCCCGATGTGCTTGTGCCCGATGACGGGATCGAAGCTGTTGTACAAGCAGGGGGCTTTATCGATTTATCTCCTTACATTGGCAACGAGAAATATCCCAACATAAACAAAGTCTTTGGACCCATCAAAGAGAGAATGGTATGGGATGATGGAACGATTCCTATTTTCGTGTTTTCCACCCAGGTGGGAGAGTTCCAGCCTGATCCGGGTCCCAACATGACAGCATTTTGGATACAACGCCGCGTACTTGAGTGGGCCGGTTTCCCCAGGCTTAAGACGGTAGACGAATACTTTGATGTTATTGAAAGGTTTGTCAAAGCTCATCCAGATGAGAAGTTGATTGGGTTTACAACCCTGACCGATGACTGGAGGTTCTTCGCTACCACCAACGCTCCCAACCACCTGGCTGGTTATCCCAACGACGGAGAAGTTATGGTCGACTTGAATACCTACGAAGCTCGTATTTATGCAGGTACCGAGTGGGATAAGAGATGGTGGAAAAAGTTGAACGAGATCAATGCTAAAGGTCTGTTTGACAGGGCAGCTTTCACCGACAATTACGACCAGTATATTGCCAAGCTGACGTCGCATAAAGTGCTGGGAATGTGTGACCAGGCTTGGCAGATAGGGGATGCACAGGCAGCTTTGAGCGATGCAGCCAGGGCCAATCCAGAAGAAGATGGTTACAGGTACTTCCCACTCCCCATCGTTTTTGATGAAACCATTAAAGACCAGTATCTTGAGCCGGTTCAGTTTGTGAAAAACCGCGGGTGGGGCATTACTGTCAAGTGCAAGGATCCCGAACGGGTGATCGAGTTTGTTGACCACCTGCTGAAAGAGGAGACGCAGATACTGGTAAAATGGGGTATAGAAGGCGAGACTTACTTGAGGGATGAAAACGGCCGTATGTACAGGACCCAGGAAATGATAGATATGATGGATCAAAAATTCAACGAAGAATATGGCTTTACCATGTTCAGTTGGGATTGGCCGCATTGGGGTACTGCCTCCACGCTTTCGGATGGCAATGCTGCTGTACCAGGCAGGCAACCAGAAATATTCGAGCTTAGCCTGACAGAAGCTGACAAGAAATTCTTCCAGGCTTATGGTATAAAGACCTATGCTGATCTGTTTAGTCCGCCTGATGAGCGTCCGTGGTATCCTGCATGGGGTATCCCCAGAGGACCAGAGCAACAGCTGTTTGAACAGCAAAAGGCTGAGGTTCAGAGGAAGTATATACCCAAGCTAGTTCTGTGTGAGCCTGAAGAGTTTGAGAAGGTATGGGAGGAATACGTTGCTGAACTCAACAAGCTGGATATTGAAGGATATGAGAGATGGTTTACCGAGGAGATCAAGAAGATCATTGAAACGGTTAAGAAATAAAGAGGCCTGCTTATACCCATGGAGATGGAAGGCCAGCCCGATCAAAGTTTTCATAAAGCTGGCCTTCCGCCCCTCCTTCTAATTTTTTTATTTATTTTACTTATTTTCGGTAGCTTATTCGGTGCAATTGGAGGGAAGCAAGAATGGACAATAATCTCGCTCTTACCAAGGCGGCAACATCTACAAAACAAAAACCAAAAGGAAGAAAAAGTTTTTTTAAATTACTTGTCCAGCAACGGGCGCTGGTACTGATGTCTATTCCTTTCGTCATATGGGTTATCATCTTTAAATATTTACCCATTTGGGGGTGGGCTATTGCCTTTCAAGATTATAAGCCAGCAAAAAGCTTTTGGGAACAGGAATGGGTGGGGTTTGAACATTTTAAGTTTTTGTTCACCAACGAGCGGTTTTTGCTAGTGCTTAGAAACACCATTGTCATGAGCCTCATCAATCTGGTACTGGGATTTGTCACTGCGATTAGTCTCGCTTTGATGCTCAACGAAGTGCGCAATATGGCCTTTAAGCGAACGGTGCAGACCATCAGCTATATGCCGTACTTCCTTTCCTGGGTGGTTGCAGCGGGTATCATTCAGAATATTCTTGCCGTAGATGGAGTTGTCAATGATTTATTGAAGTTTCTTGGATTGATTGAAGAGGGCAAAGAGATTTTGTTTTTAGGCATTGGTGAGTGGTTTTGGGGCATTTATGGAGCCAGCATCGTGTGGAAAAACGTAGGGTGGAATACCATTGTGTATTTGGCTGCTATAGCGGTGATTGATCCCGGCCTGTATGAGGCCGCTGAGATAGATGGGGCAGGACGTTTTAGAAAGATGTGGCATATTACCCTTCCGGGGATACGCAATGTCATAATAGTATTGCTCATTATGAACATCGGATATCTGTTGGAATCGGGCTTTGAACCGCAGTATTTGCTTGGAAACGGCATGAATATAGACTACTCTGAAAACCTTGACATATTTGTGTTGAATTACGGCATCAGGTTGTACAATTTTTCTCTTTCGGTTGCAGCTAGTATTTTTAAGACGGTAGTCAGCTTTATATTAATAACTGCAGCAAATAACATTGCAAAGCGTATAGGCGAAGTTAGGCTGTATTAAGGGGGCGTAACAGTATGGCTAATGGAGGAAGGCAAAAACGTAAAAAAAGAATTGGGCGCATGTCAGCAGGTGATTGGGCCTTTGAAATAGTTAACCATACCCTGTTGATCCTACTGGTGATAGTGACCTTATATCCAATGATTAATACGCTGGCAGTGTCGCTGAATGATGCTACCGATTCCCTTAAGGGCGGCATCTATCTGTGGCCTCGGAAATTCTCCTTGGAGAACTATAAGTTTGTTTTTCAGGAATCCAATATAGCCAATGCAGCATTGATCTCGGTTTTGCGGACGGTTATTGGTACGGTGCTGACGGTATTTTGTTCGGCTATGGTGGCTTATACCATAAGCCGTCCGGAATATGTGTTGCGGCGATTTGTTACCGTGATTTTCCTGTTGACGATGTATTTTAACGGGGGGCTTATCCCTACTTATTTGCTGATGCGCAACCTCGGCCTGATAGGTACTTTCGGGATATACATCTGGCCGAATATAATTGGCGCTTTCAACCTGATCGTCATCCGTACGTTTATTGAAAATTTGCCATCCAGCCTCATAGAGTCCGCAAAAATCGACGGAGCGGGAGAATTTCGTACTTTCGTCAATATAGTGCTACCCTTGTGCGCGCCGGTGCTGGCAACGGTGGCCCTCTTTACCGGGGTATGGCAGTGGAATTCTTGGTTCGACGTGTTTCTGTACAATTCATCCAAAGAACATTTAAGTACGTTGCAGTATGAGCTTCAGAAAGTGCTCGCATTTTCAAATGCCAGCATGCAGCGGATAGATTTCCAGGCCGCCGCTGCCCAGGGGGCAAGCTACCAAAAGGTAACCCCGTATGCTATCCGAGCTACCATGATGATCGTGGTTTCGGTTCCGGTAATAATGGTTTACCCGTTCCTGCAGAAGTATTTTGTCAAAGGTATGTTGATAGGCGGCGTTAAGGAGTAGTTATTATATCCGTTAATTACATTGAAAGAAGAGCAATTTTTGAGCTGGTCCGGGTTACCCGGACTTTTTTATTGGGCTTTATTGACAATGTCGATTTTTTCTTGTAATATTAGAAATCAGAGGTCAGAATTATTAAAATAAAATTAAAAATCAAAATTTAAAGGGGAGTAATCCGTTGCCCTGAAGAATTTTTACCGGGCAATACTTCCAATCGTCATGACGGCACTGCTGGTAAATGCAGTGCTCGGTTGGAAGGCGGACTTATAAAGTCTGAGGATGAGACCTTTATCTGACTAATGAATGTCAGGTAAGGGTCTTTAATAATTTTATGG
>NZ_VSCO01000086.1:0-7848 GCF_047459465.1 Caldicoprobacter sp.
GGCGTGGATCGGCCGCCACTACGTGCCCTGGGGTATAGGTTCCCAGTGTAGAGTATTCCCATTCCCGTACCTTCCATACTTTTATGCGCTGCTCCCCTAGAAAGGTAAAGGTTCCAGGCCAGGGCGTCAGTCCCCTCACCAAATTCTTGATGCGAAGGGCACTCTGGGTCCAATCGATATTGCCCATGGCCTTATCTATCTTTTTACAGTATGTGGCCTTATCGTGCTCCTGGGGACGGCCGGCAGGTCGCCCCTTCTCAAATAGCTTTAGAGTTTCGGCCAGCACCTGCCCACCCAGCGCAGCCAGTCGGTCATGCAACTCATCGGCCTGCTCCTCGGGGTGTATAGGGATGCTCCTCTGGAGTATTATGTCGCCGGTATCCATGCCCTCATCCATATACATTATCGTTATGCCCGTCTCAGCCTCCCCATCTATTAAAGCCTGTTGTATGGGCGAAGCGCCGCGATACTTAGGAAGTAAAGAGGCATGGACGTTTATGCATCCCAGCGGTGGAATATCGAGTATATCTTTTGGCAGTATCTGCCCATAAGCAGCGGTGACTATAAGGTCGGGCGCCAGCTCTTTCAATACCCTGATGAACTCCGGATCCCTCGCCTTTTCCGGCTGATAGACCGGTATGCCCCTTGCAACAGCCCATTCCTTAACCGGGGGAGGCGTCAGTTTATTCCCCCGGCCTTTGGGCCTGTCCGGCTGGGTAACCACGGCTATTATCCGGTGGCCGCTGCTTACAATGGCTTCAAGGGACGGTATGGCAAACTCGGGAGTGCCCATGAATACGATCCTCAGCACCTTCATCATCCTTCCTCCAACGTTCCTGGAACCATCTTGTCGATAAACAGTATGCCATCCAGGTGGTCGATTTCATGGCATAGCGCTCGGGCAAGCAATCCGGTTCCGGTAATTTCGATGGGCTCTCCCTTCCTGTTGAGGGCTTTTACCCTCACCTTTTCGGGCCGTATTACCTCTCCCCTCACCCCCGGAATGCTCAGGCACCCTTCTGCGCCCTGCTGTTGCCCCGACGTTTCTAAGATCTCGGGATTAATAAGCTCGATCAAGCCCTCCCCCACATCGATCACCACTACCCTTCGCAATATCCCTACCTGCGGGGCAGCCAGGCCTACCCCATCGGCATGCCTCATGGTCTCGGCCATGTCATCCAGCAGCTGCAAAATCCTCTCGTCGATTTTCTCCACCGGCTTGGACTCCTTGCGCAACACGTCATCCTTGCCGTATATCATAATCCTCCTTATTGCCAAAGCTTCATCATCCCTTCTAAAGCAAACTCAATGGATAAAAATCCACAATAGCGGTTTCCTTAACTCCCATAAGCCTTTCTATGCACTCATCCATCAGCCGATGATATGCCTGTTTGTATATATCATCAGGCCTGATGCGTATGAGCACCTGCCATCGGTACCTGTTATTGATCCTCTCTAAAGGAGCCGAATAGGCCCCTATATCAATAAGTCCCTGTTTCAGCACAGCGCTGGCATCAATCCTTTGCTTCAGCCAATCTCTGGTATCAAACGCCAGCCGTATGAGGTCTTCCTCCTTCTCTCCCATCATCAGTATCCTGATGATGTGTGAAAAGGGGGGATATAAAAACTGCCTACGCATCTCTATTTCCCTGTTGTAAAAGCCGACATAATCGTGCCTTGCCGCAAACGTTATGGCATAATGGTGTGGCTGATACGTCTGTATGATGACCCTCCCACCCAAAGGCCCTCGCCCAGCACGGCCGGCTACCTGGGTTATCAGCTGAAAGGCCTTTTCGCTGCTTCGATAATCGGGCAGGTTGAGCGAAGTATCAGCTGCAATGACCCCCACAAGGGTCACCCTCGGAAAATCCAGCCCCTTGGCGATCATCTGCGTGCCCAGAAGGATGTCATACTTCCCCTCTCCAAAGGCCCTTAAAATCCGCTCATGTGCCCCCTTGGTGGAAGTGGTATCCATATCCATCCTTATTATGCGAGCCTGAGGAAATAGCTTCTTTATCTCCTCTTCAGCCCGCTGGGTCCCAATCCCGAAGTGCTTGATATACTTGCTGCCGCATCTGGGGCATATGTGGGGATACGGATAGCTTGCTCCGCAGTAGTGGCACTTTAGCGTTTTATCGTAAACGTGATAGGTCAGCGATATATCGCAGTTGTGGCACTTGACCACAAAGCCGCACGAGCGACACGACACAAACTGCGCATAGCCCCTGCGATTGAGCAGCAGTATGGCCTGCTCGCCTCTTTGCAGCACGCCGTCCAGGGCACGGTAAAGCGCACCGCTCAGTATGCTGCGGTTGCCCAGCTCTATCTCCTTGCGCATATCCACAATCTCCACCGGTGGCAGTGGCCGACAATCCACCCTGTGCTCCATCCTTATCGCTTTATACGTACCCTTCTGTGCCAGGTAATAATCTACCAGGGAAGGGGTGGCACTACCCAGCAGGAGCACCGCTCCTTGAAGCTGGCATCTCTTGCGGGCAACCCCTATCGCATGGTACCTGGGCTGCATCTCCGACTTATAGCTGTCCTCATGGGCCTCATCCACAATGATAAGGCCCAGCCGCTCGAAAGGGGCAAAGACGGCCGACCGCGCCCCCACCACGATATCAACCTGCTGGTTTCTGATTCTGCGCCACTCATCGTATCGCTCACCCAGGGACAAACCGCTGTGCAGTATGGCCACCCGTTGGCCAAAATGGCTTTTAAACCGCTCCACCGTCTGGGGAGCCAAGGATATCTCTGGCACCAGCACTATGACCTGCCTGTTTAAAGCCAGGGCTTTTTGCGCTGCCTGGATATACACTTCGGTCTTGCCGCTCCCGGTCACGCCTTGAAGCAGAAACTCGCCGTATCCTCTTACAAGGGCTGCTTCCAGCATCTGGATGGCCGACTTTTGCTCTTCGGTCAAAATTTTGGGCTGAAGGCCCGTATCGGGTTCATAATTCCAGGGATTGCGATATACCTCTTGCTGTTCTATGCGAATCCAGCCCCGCTTTTCCAGGCTCTTTATGC
This sequence comes from Caldicoprobacter sp., assembly GCF_047459465.1. NCBI lineage: Bacteria > Bacillati > Bacillota > Clostridia > Caldicoprobacterales > Caldicoprobacteraceae > Caldicoprobacter > Caldicoprobacter sp. The sequence goes on from NZ_VSCO01000086.1 coordinate 3,031, forward strand.
TGGACAACGGCGCTCCAGTGACTGCTCTTACCTCTTCAAGGGGTATGCCATCCTGCTGGGCCAACAGCCTCAACACCTCGGCCATGTATTTGGACTTTTTAGCGATATGAGCGATGCGCTCCTCCACCACATCCCCATGATCGCTCAAAAACACCAGCTTTTGAGCCTTCTTTTTCACATTAGCCCTAAGGCCGGGAGGTATCATACACCTGATGGCCTCTATGGATAGGCAGTGATATTCCCCTTTCATCCAACCTATAAGAGGGATCAGGAAGTAAGGGAGTACCGGATAATCATCCAGCACCTTACCTATGGCCTTGAGCTTATCATCTGGTACATCGGCCGCGGCATCCAACCTTACCACATATCCCTCAACCAACCTATTGGACGTGCCAAAGGGCACCTGTACCCTCATTCCTACCTGAAGCTTATCTCTCAACTCGGGGGGTATGATATAATGGAACACCCTGTCAAGGGAAGGATGAGCCTGATCGATTATCACGCCGGCATATACGACATCGCTTTCCACCAAACTCCCCCCATCCGATTCATCTTTAGCAAATCCATAAAATGACATCTCACGGTAAACGCTAAACAAAAAGGGTACAAGCAAGGTACCCTTTTAAGTCAGTTTGAACCCTGGTTCAAATCAGGGCATCTTCTTATGACCTCATCGATTATCCTATGGGCAAATTCCATTTTGTCCATTTGAGGGATATTGATGACCTCCCCCTGGCGGGTGATCAATAAGCCTTCATTTGTGTCTTTTCCAAACCCTGCACCCTGCCGGGTCACATCGTTGGCCACTATGAAATCGAGGTTTTTCTCCCGCATCTTCTTCATGGCATATTCCTCGATATTCTCGGTTTCGGCAGCAAAACCCACCAGTATGCAACTGCCTTTTCGTTTGCCCAGCTCTTTCAATATATCAGGATTCTTTACCAGCGTCACGGTTAATCTATCTCTGTCCTTTTTTATCTTGGTAGGATAACAGGTTTCGGGACGATAATCCCCTACTGCCGCAGCCTTGAAAACCATTTGGCACGATGGGAAGATGTCCATTACCTTTTCAAACATCTCCTGAGCAGTTTCAACCCGATGAAGCCTTACCCCGGGGGGCGGCGATATGGATACAGGGCCCGATACCAGCTCTACATCGGCTCCCCTTTCAGCACATGCAGCGGCAATGGCATAGCCCATCTTGCCCGAGGAAGGGTTGGTGATAAACCTGATAGGGTCCAGATACTCCCTGGTTGGGCCGGCAGTCACCAATATCCTCAAGCCCTTTAAATCGCTCTTTCTCGAGAAATATCCCTCTATTGCGTCGAGTATATCCTGAACGTCGGCGAGCTTGCCTTCGCCATAATCGCCACAGGCCAACCTTCCGGTAGCCGGCGAAATAAACATATATCCCTTGCTCTTTAAAAAGCTTATGTTTTCCTGGACGATGGGATTGGTGTACATATTGGTGTTCATGGCAGGAGCAAACACCACCTGCGCTCTGGTGGCCATGATGGTGGTGGATAGAAGGTCATCGGCTATACCATGGGCCACTTTGCCCAAAATGTTGGCAGTGGCAGGCACCACCACCAGCAGGTCAGCCCACTTTGCAAGGGATATATGATCTATCTCCCATGCCCCAGGTCTGGAAAACATGTCGTAGTAAACCGGATTGCCCGACAGGGTTTCCAGCGTAAGAGGCTTTATGAACTCCATGGCATGGGCGGTCATTATAACCTTTACCTGTGCTCCCTTTTTGACAAGGGCGCTTACCACCTCTGCTGCTTTGTATGCAGCAATCCCGCCCGTTATGCCAATGACCACCTTTTTCCCCTTTACGGCACTCATATCATTTTATACCTTCTTTTGTCCGTTTATAATATACCTTGCCTTCGTTTATCTCTTCAGTTGCAATGGTGACGGGTTTGCTGGACTGCGTCGAAATCAAAGGGTGTGCCCCCGCAACCAATTGCCTTGCACGCTTTGCCACCGCCACAGCAAGGGTATAACGGCTGTCAACCTTCTTCATGAGGTCATTAAGCGACGGATAAAGCATCATCAACCCCTCCCCGTCAATTCTAAATATAGCTGTTTATTCCTATCCACACGACATTTTTCGGCAAGCACAATAGCCTCCAACTTAGCTACGGCGCTTTCTACCGTATCATTTACTATAACGTAATTATAACGGGAGATATAATTTAGCTCCTCATAGGCGCTTCGAAATCTCCTGTAGATGGTCTCGGCATCCTCGGTCCCGCGCTTGACGATGCGCTTTTTAAGCTCATCCATGGATGGAGGGATTATAAACACGAACACCGCCTCGGGGAAACGCTCCTTTACCTGAAGGGCTCCTTGTATGTCTATTTCCAATATAACATCATTACCAGCAGCCAGCTCTTCCTCTACGAATTTTTTGGGAGTACCGTAATAGTTGCCGTAAACCTCGGCATACTCCAAAAACTCCCCATTCTCTACCATTTTAAGAAAAGTTTCCTTGTCTCTGAAAAAATAGTTAATCCCTTCCTTTTCTCCAACACGGGGTTTCCGCGTGGTTACCGATACCGAGAGTTTAGCATGGGGATTTCTTTTGAGGTAGGCGCTGCATACAGTACCTTTTCCTGCACCCGAAGGACCCGATACCACGATTAGAAGCCCTTTGTTGAACGTGGTGAACATGACTTTACCTTACTCCTCTTCTTCCTCTTCTCCGGATACCGTAGAAGTGGACGGAGCGCTATCTTTCGCGTTGACGCGATGAGCCACTGTCTCGGGCTGAACGGCAGACAATATCACGTGGTCGCTGTCAGTGATTATGACAGCTCTGGTCCTTCTGCCATAGGTGGCATCGATGAGCATGCCCCTCTCCCGCGCCTCCTGTATGATTCTCTTTATGGGCGCCGAGTCGGGGCTGACAATTGCTATAAGCCGATTAGCTGAGACTATATTTCCAAATCCTATATTGACCAATTTAATGCTCATACTACACTCTCCTTTTCAGCTTTACTCGATATTTTGAACCTGTTCCCTTATCTTTTCTATTTCGCTTTTGATATCAACCACAAGGTTAATTATGGTCAAATCATTTGCCTTGGAGCCAATGGTATTGACTTCCCGGTTCATCTCCTGGACCAGGAAATCAAGTCGCCTACCTATTGGCTCAACAGATTCGAGAGCATCCCTGAATTGCTTGAAATGGCTGAACAGCCTAACTATCTCCTCAGTTATATTGCACCTTTCGGCAAAGTACATCACTTCCATGTTAAATCGGTTTTCGTCAAGTTCCGAACCCTGAAGCAGATCTTTCAATCGGTTCTTTAGCTTTTGGCGATACTCCTCCACCACCTGAGGAGCGCGCTGCTCAATGCACTTCAACATGGATTCCATTTTCTCTATGCGTTCTAACAGGTCCTTCTTTAAGTTTTCACCCTCTTTCCTGCGCATCTCCTTTACCTGGCTCAGTACCTGCTCCATAAGAGCCTTTGTCATCCGCCTGAGTGCTTCCTGATCTTCTTCCACTTCATTGATCACGAAAACGTCTGGAACAGTGAGCAACGATGATATCGAAAGGTCATTCCGCAGGTTATACTCTTGCGAAAGCTTGTTAAAGCAAGCCAGATAAGCCTCCACAAGAGGGCGGTTAACCTGTACTTCCACAACATCGCTTTGCTGACAGGTATAGCTCACGGTCACCTCCACTCTTCCTCTTGCCACATGCTGCTGGATCATGCTCCTTATATCCTCTTCAAGGAACGAAAGAGTGCGCGGCAGTTTAATATAGATATCCAAAAAACGGTGATTTAGCGTTTTTATCTCTATGGACATCTCTCTGCCCTGTTCTTCTATCTTGCCCCTACCAAACCCCGTCATGCTGTAGATCATGTTGACCGTCTCCGTTTCCTATAATAAGCTCTTGCACATTCATTCAGTATTATAACACAAATTACATCCGTTAAAAACCTGCTTTTGTCTAGTTTTAAGGAGATTACTTAAAACATAGAGCTTCATAAAGCTGATCGACACCCGGTGGGTCAAGGGGTATACGCCCTTCTTCGGTCAACAGCCATTTGGCGGTACCATCTATAACCCTGCCTACCACAGCAGCCTCGATGCCGTTGGAGTTGAGAAGCTCGACAAGCTTCTCCCCTTTGGGAGTAACTATAACCATGCAACCACTGGAGATAAGCCTTAAAGGATCTATTTGGAAGAAGCGGCAGATGGCTGCAGTCTCAGCAGCTATGGGTATCCGCCTTATATCTACCTCCACACCTCTACCCATGGCCTCGCTGATCTCCCATATGGCCCCCAGTACGCCGCCTTCGGTGGCATCGTGCATCCCGTGCACGCCGAACGCGCTGGCAAGCCGGCCTTCTTTCACAACGCTGATATGCTTTATGAAACCCTTGGCCCTTTGAACCACATCTTCAGGAAAATGGCGCAACAACAGCTCTTCCCTGTCATGAGCTAAAATGGCAGTGCCTTCCATGCCCGCTTTTTTGGTGATGACTATGTCGTCTCCCGCTCTAGCATTTGCAAATGATACCGCCTTTTCCTTATTGACCCTCCCAATAGCCGTAAGGCATAACACCATCCTGGAAACAGCGTCGGTAACCTCCGTATGGCCGCCCAAAATGTCTATACCAAGCTCCCGGGCCGCACATTCGGCATCGGCTACCACCTGCTCAATGTCCGCAGCCTCGGCATGGGCCGGAGCCAAAACGGTCAGCGTTACCCCCACCACATCGGCGCCGGTGGTCACTATATCGTTGCAGCAAATATGAACCCCTATATACCCCATTTGGCTGGAAGCTCCAGTTA
>NZ_VSCO01000087.1:0-7507 GCF_047459465.1 Caldicoprobacter sp.
GAAAATCTCATCAAGCTTGCTGATGATCCAGATGTAATTGATCCTTTGCGCTTTCTAAGGGAGAGGGAGATCGTTCATTTCCAGAGATTCGGAGAAGTGCTACAGAAGGTTCGAGAATACATGGAATCTAAAAAATATTTTTAAGTATAGACTTAAATATTCACAGTTTTTTATACTTTGACATATATTGTTTAATAAAGACTGGACCGAAAAGTAAAACAAGAAAAGTATCTAAAGGAGGTATGTTTATATGAGTTTCTTTGGCGGCAGGAGATTAGGCGACGATGACAGCTTGCTCTTTTTCTTCTTGTTGTTGGTGATCATATTCTGCAATTGCGGGTTGTTCAGAGATTCTGACGAGCTGTTATTCTTCTTCCTGATCCTGGTAGTTTTGTTTAATGGGGACGGTATCTTTAGAGGAATTAGAGACTCCAAAGAGTGCTAAAACGTTGACTGTGGCCAAAAGAGGGAGTACTGCAGTATGCAGGCTCCCTTTGTTTTATTGGGGTAGTACCAAATTTTATGCATGACGGAATCTCGAGTTTTAACATAAAATTTGCCAAATGGTATTTAGTTGTGTTCAAATGTATAAGCTTGAATATTCACAGTCTTTTATACTTTTACATATATTGTTTAATGAAAGTAGAGCCGGAAGGCAAAATAAGAAAAGCGTCTAAAGGAGGTATAATTATATGAGTTTCTTTGGCGGCAGGAGATTAGGTGATGATGACAACTTGCTCTTTTTCTTCTTGCTGTTGGTGATCATATTCTGCAATTGCGGGCTGTTTAGAGATTCTGACGAGCTGCTATTCTTCTTCCTGATCCTTGTGTTCTTGTTTAACGGCGATTGCTTATGCCGGGGATTAGGAGGAGTATCGACAAAAGAGAGCTAAGGAGTTGATAGGAGAAGAAAGGGGGAGTGTTGCTGCAAGCACGCTTCCCCTTTCTTGTATGCATAGGCATTGCCATTTATTAAGCAAAATTTTCCATAAGTTAATAAAGCCTAAATCACGGTAATTCACAACTGCAGTTAAACTAATAAACAAATTTGTTTTGTTTATAATAGGTCATCTCAATGTATAATTATAATGTACAGATTTTATTTATTATAGAGGTGATTTAGTTATGAAATTTAGGGATAAAACTGTCATTGTTACAGGTGGAGCGCAGGGGATAGGCATGGCTATCTCGCTTGCCTTTGCCAAAGAGGGAGCTAACGTGGTGATAGCCGATATTGACGAGGAGGCAGGAGAGGAACACGTGGCCACCATTCGAGAACAGGGTGGACAGGCCATGTTCATACCTGCCGATGTATCCAAGGAGGAAGATGTAAAGAATTTGGTTGAGCAGACCGTAAAAGCCTATGGGGGAATACATATTTTGATAAACAATGCGGGTATTGGAAGCAGCGGGACGCTTTTTACCCGTTCCATGGAGGAATGGGATAGGGTGATAGGGGTCAATTTGCGGGGGCCTTATATGATGGCCAAATATTGTGCTCCCGAGCTTGTAAAGGCAAACCCGGGAGTGATAATCAATATCGCATCTACCAGGGCTCTCATGTCGGAACCCCATACGGAACCTTATTCGGCTTCAAAAGGAGGCCTTTTAGCCCTTACCCATTCCCTGGCCATTAGCCTGGGTCCCAAGGTGAGGGTTAACGCCATCAGTCCGGGGTGGATTGAGGTATCCCAGTGGCGGAAAAAATCTCAGCGCAGGCAGCCCGACCTCAGGCCTCAGGACTTGGCTCAGCATCCTGTGGGGAGGGTGGGCAAGCCGGAGGACATTGCCCACGCTTGTTTGTTCTTGGCATCGCCGGATGCAGGATTCATCACGGGTACCAATTTAATCATAGATGGCGGCATGACTGTCAAGATGATTTATGAAGAATGAGGTAACATAAACCCGTACCCCGCCTCATAGAATGGAAATAAAGGGGGTATGGGGATGACTTATTCTAGCCGGTATTTGAGGATAGCTGATCCTCTCATGGAGGGCATCGATGTTCAAAACGTTCAACAGCGCCTTAAGGAATTGGGCTTTTATGAGGGCGATATAACCGGCGTTTACGATAGGGAGACCGCTGAAGCGGTTAGAAGATTTCAGCAACAAAATGGACTGGTTGCCGATGGCATAGTGGGGCCCGATACCTGGAATGCCATTGGCATAAGTCCGGAATTCTTGGACGTTTTTAACTCCGAGTACAATATCACGGTGGACTTAGAGCAAAAGGAGTTGACGCTCAAGCAAGGCGAGCGGTTTATCAAGGTATATCCTGTGGCAGTCGGGAAACCTTCCACTCCTACCCCCACCGGTACTTGGAAGATCATCCAAAAAACCGTCAACCCTGGAGGTCCTTTTGGTGCCCGCTGGATGAGGTTGAGCATCCCGTGGGGAGGTTACGGCATACACGGCACCGATGAGCCCGAGTCTATAGGGACGGCGGCAAGCCATGGCTGCATAAGGATGTATAATGAGGACGTGATTGAGCTGTACGATATCGTGCCCCTTGGTACGGTGGTCAATATCGTAGGCGTAACCTTTACTGGGAGGATGCTGTATCTTGGCGTAGAACCGGGTGAGGATGTAAGGAGATTACAGGAAATATTGCGGATTTTGGGCTATTACGATGGGCCTCTGGATGCAGTTTACGATGAGGAGGTCAGGGATGCTGTACTTGAGCTGCAAAGGGAGTATGGGTTGACACCCGATGGGGTAGTGGGAGCCAGTACATATGAGATATTGGAGAAGCTAAACGATATACTGCTCAACGATCAGGAACCCTAACCTTTTGCCTTTGCGTGGCTGATTTTAAGCCCTATAGATTGCCATGGAGCTAAGGAGATGGTATCATCTCCTTTTTGTTTTTGAGGATTTTAGGCAATCTAAGGATGTCCAGGGGAGAATTTTTCTAAAAATATGAAGATTGAGAAGATGAGTTGCCAAAAATGTGATAAAATATTCAAAGCGGTTGTGACCTGACATTATGCCACTGATTTGTCAGGGACATAGGGTATTCATGAAACTATAAGATGAAGGGGTATAAAAGGTACATGGGAAGCAATATAGGGGATATGCTAAAGGACAAAAAGTATTTCATACTGGATATGGATGGTACCTTTTACCTGGGGGATAAGCTGCTGGAAGGTTCTCTAGACTTTTTGAAGCATATAGAGAGAACTGGTAAAGGTTACCTCTTCTTTACAAATAATTCATCCAAGAATGCGCTGGTATATCAGCAAAAGCTGGCAAAAATGGGATGTATGGTGGAGCAGTGGAGAATCGTTACATCGGGCATGGTGACAGTTGAGTACCTAAAGAATCACTATCGGGATTGTAGCGTGTTCTTGCTGGGCACCCCTATGCTGTACGATGAGTTTAGAAACGGTGGCATAAGGCTGGTGCAGGACAAGCCCGATGTGGTAGTGGTGGGCTTTGATACCACCCTTACATACGATAAGCTGTGTTGTGCCTGCAAATTTATCCGCCAGGGAGCATCGTTTATTGCTACGCATCTAGATTTGAATTGCCCTACCGAGGATGGGTTCATTCCAGATTGTGGGGCTATTTGCGCTTTTATAACGGCTTCAACAGGGGTCAAGCCTAAGTATTTGGGTAAGCCCTTTAGGGAAACGTTAGAATATCTGCTAAGATATCTAGGTTGCACTAAAGATGATATCGTTTTTATAGGGGATCGCCTTTACACCGATATAGCCATAGGGTTTTATCACGGGGTTACCAGCGTTCTAGTTCTTACGGGGGAGACCAAACGGGAGGACCTGGAAAATTCCGATGTTAAGCCTACTTTGGTGGTTGAACGCCTGGCAGACCTCATCCCATTCATATGATAATTCATATGATAATAAAAAAATGGACCGCGGTGTTGCGGTCCTTGTGTAAGGGGTTTGGGGGTTTTGGGTAACTTTACGCTTATTATCTTAACCAGTTTTTCAAAAATTAAACTCTTTGTTCCGAAAAATTTTTAGAAGCTATAGAACAATTTTTGTGCCATTGAGTTTTACATATGCTACAATGTTAAAGTGTAGTATATATGATGCCAGGGTGCCTTTACATGCCATTGCCATAGCTACCATACCTGATGAAGAGATGAACGGAGAGGGTGGAGCTTGTCGGCAACGAGGTTAGGGAGAAGGCGTGTTCATTAAAACATCTAAGCTGATCGCAGCGTTAAAATAGCTGTATGGCTAAACTGAAAGAGGAGGGAGATGGCGTGAAGGATACCATAAGGCTTGGGATAGTGGGATATGGTAACCTTGGCAGGGGAGTTAGGATGGCAGTTAAGCAAAACCCGGATTTTCAGCTGGTGGCTGTGTTTACCCGCAGGTCACCCGAGCAAGTAGATGCTGATGGCGCCAGAGTGGAACATATTTCACGGATGGAGGAGTATAAGGGGAAAATCGATGTTATGATCCTGTGCGGAGGTTCTGCTACTGATCTACCCGTTCAGGGACCGGCCGTAGCCCAAATGTTCAATACTGTAGACAGCTTTGATACCCATGCCAGGATACCCGAATATTTTGCCAAGATGGATGAAGCGGCCAGGAGAGGTGGTAACTTCTGCTTGATTTCTACCGGCTGGGATCCAGGCCTGTTTTCATTGATGAGAGTGCTGGGGGAGGCCATTCTACCTGAAGGGCGTACCTATACCTTCTGGGGCAAAGGAGTAAGCCAGGGGCATTCGGATGCCATCAGGAGAGTGCCGGGAGTAAAAAATGCCATTCAATACACCATTCCGGTGGAGGACGCCATTCGCAGGGTACGAAACGGTGAGAATCCTGAGCTTACCACTCGAGAAAAGCATGTACGGGTGTGTTATGTGGTTCCGCAAGAGGGCGCCGATCTAAAGCGCATAGAGGAGGAGATAAAGAATATGCCCCATTATTTTGCCGACTATGATACAACCGTGCATTTTATTTCCGAAGAAGAGTTTAAGGCTAATCATTCTGGTATGCCCCACGGAGGAATGGTCATACGCAGCGGCCGAACCGGCCAGGCCACAAAGCAAAGGATGGAGTTTAGCCTGGAGCTGGAAAGCAATCCCGAGTTTACTTCCAGCGTGTTGGTGGCCTATGCCAGGGCAGTTTATCGCCTTGCAAAGGAAGGACAGGTGGGTGCCCGTACTGTATTTGATATACCTATTGCTTATCTTTCGCCAAAAAACGCTGAAGAGCTCAGAAGGGATTACTTGTAATCCCATAATACGCTTTACTTGACATTTGCTTGACAGATGAAAGAAAGGTTGTGATAATTAAAGTATTGAAGCTTGGATATTTTAAAAATCCATCTTTACACGTGAGGACAGCAAGTTGTATATAAAAGTATGGCTAGGAGGTGTACTATGAACAGGATTGAACAGTTATGTATAAACACAATTCGCGTTTTATCGGCTGAGGCAATTGAGAAGGCCAAGTCTGGACATCCTGGTATGCCTTTGGGAGCAGCGCCCATGGCTTATACGTTGTGGGCAAGGCACATGAAGCATAACCCTTGTAATCCCAAATGGGTAAACAGGGATAGGTTTGTGTTGTCGGCTGGTCATGCTTCCATGCTCATCTATTCGCTGCTTCACCTCTTTGGGTACGGCCTTACAATTGAGGATATAAAGAGCTTCAGGCAGTTTGGAAGCAAGACTCCAGGGCATCCGGAGTACGGTCATACTCCCGGGGTGGAGACCACCACTGGTCCACTGGGCCAAGGATTTGCTAATGCTGTAGGTATGGCTTTGGCTGAGGCTTATCTTGCCGCCAAGTTCAACCGTCCAGGGTACAACGTGGTGGACCACTATACATACGTCATAGCCGGCGATGGCTGTATGATGGAAGGTATAAGCTATGAAGCCGCTTCGCTGGCAGGTACCCTGGGACTGGGTAAGCTTATTGTGCTCTACGATTCCAACTCCATATCCATAGAGGGACCAACCGACATCGCTTTCAGGGAGGACGTGGGCAAGCGTTTTGAGGCCCAAGGTTGGCAGGTTCTGAAAGTTGAGGACGGGAACGACATAGAGGCCATTGACAAGGCCATTGCCCAGGCAAAGGCGGAGACTACAAAGCCTTCTCTTATCATAGTCAAGACGCAAATTGCATATGGTTGCCCTGCCAAGCAGGGTAGCGCGTCTGCTCATGGGGAGCCATTGGGAGAGGAAAATATCCGACAGATGAAGGAATATTTGGGTTGGCCCAGCGAGGAGCCCTTCTACGTACCTCCGGAAGTGAGAGAGCACATGAATACCTTGATTGAGAAAGGGAAAAAGGCTGAACATGAATGGAATGCTCTGTGGGAGGCTTACTCGAAAGAGTATCCCGAGCTGGCAAGGGAATGGGAGATATGGCACAGCGATACCTTGCCGGTGGATTTGCTAGAGGATGATGAGTTCTGGAAGTTTGAGAAAAAGACAGCTACACGCAACGCTTCTGGAGAGGTCATAAACCGCCTGGCAAAGGTGATACCTAACCTCATAGGCGGCTCGGCAGATCTGGCTCCCTCCAACAAGACCATCATGAAGGGGCGCGGGGATTTCTCCGCGGAGGACCGTACCGGCTCCAACCTCCATTTTGGCGTTCGTGAACATGCCATGGCTGCCATTGCTAATGGAATGGCGTTGCATGGCGGCCTAAGGGTGTATGTGGCAACCTTCTTCGTATTTAGCGATTATATGAAGGCTGCCATGAGGCTGTCTGCCATGATGGGGTTGCCTGTCATCTACGTGCTTACCCATGACAGCATCGGAGTAGGGGAAGATGGGCCCACCCATCAGCCGGTAGAACATTTGGCTGCACTGAGGAGTATGCCCAATATGACCGTTTTCCGTCCGGCCGATGCTAAGGAGACGGCTGCCGGATGGTATGTGGCTCTCACCAACAGGACGGGGCCGACAGCCCTTGTGCTGACGCGTCAAGATGTGCCATTGTATCAGGAAACCAGCAAAGAAGCGTTGAAAGGCGCTTATATCCTCTTGGATTCCGAAAAAGATACCCCCGACATCATACTCATCGCATCGGGTTCGGAAGTGCAGCTTGTATATGAGGCCCATAAGGTCCTTAAGGAAAAAGGCATTGATGCCCGGGTGGTGAGCATGCCGTCGTGGGAGCTGTTTGAAAAACAACCCGAAGAATACAAGCAGAAGGTGCTTCCCGATGCTGTGAAGGTCAGGCTGGCTGTTGAAGCCGGATCTTCCCTGGGGTGGCATCGGTATGTTGGATGGCAAGGCGATGTAATTGCTCTGGATAGGTTTGGAGCATCTGGAAAGGCAGACGTGCTGTTTAGAGAGTTTGGGTTTACGGTAGACAGAGTCGTTGAACGGGCTTTAGAGCTGCTCAAAAAGGTCTAATTGACTGAAAAGGAGTGGTATGTAACGGTATTTTGACTGCATATAAAATACTCTCAGGAAAGCTTGGAGAATGAAAAGGAGCCGAGTTTGTCGGCTCCTTTGGCTTTTTTAATGGCTGTCACAGGGAGCTATGATGCTAAAGGCGGTACAAATTTT
>NZ_VSCO01000088.1:0-7463 GCF_047459465.1 Caldicoprobacter sp.
TTTTGAAGGAGCCCAAGAATGCGCTGGTCAAACAGTATCAAAAGCTGTTTGAGATGGATGGCGTAACGCTGGAATTTGAAGATGAAGCCCTGCGGTTGATTGCCAAGCAGGCGTTGGAGCGCAAGACAGGAGCTCGTGGCCTGAGGGCCATAATGGAGGAATTGATGTTGGATGTAATGTTTGAGATCCCCTCGCGGGAGGATATCGAGAAGTGTATAATAACCAAAGATGTGGTGCTGAAGAAAAGCGAGCCCATAATAATAATTTCAGAAGGACAGAGGGCGCGAAAAGGCTTTAAAAAGCAAAAGGAGAAGCGTGAATCGGTATCGTGATCGTTGCAAGAAGTGTAGACTCAAAAAGGGAGCGAGTACATCGCTCCCTTTTTTATTGCTGAATACGCCATGGGCAATAGCAAAAGGGATATATAGAAAGCCTGTTAAAAAATTGAGAATTAAGCTTTTTATAGCCCTTCTTATAAGGCCAACGCTTTCAACAGGCTAGCAAGAATGTCAAAATTGGATAAAAATTTTCTGGTTACATATACTATCCTGAAGAACACCTAAAAACAGGCTGTTACTTTTTAGTTCATGGTCAGGCTTTAGGAAGGGGGAATACCACTTGCTCGGGAACGTTGTGATCATAATACAGCTCTTTTTTGCCATAATTATAGGGCTGTATTTTTTGAACCTGCTTAGAAGTCAGCAGGGAAATAAGATTGCAGTGGAGAAGGAGTCGAAAAAAGAGCTTGAAAACCTTCAGAGGCTTCGCGAAATTTCTTTGACCGAGCCCTTATCTGAAAAGACCCGTCCTACCAGCTTCGAAGAAATAATAGGGCAGGAAGAAGGAATAAAGGCTCTCAAGGCTGCGCTGTGCGGGCCCAATCCCCAGCACGTCATAATTTATGGCCCTCCCGGCGTGGGAAAGACCTGTGCCGCGCGGCTGGTACTGGAAGAGGCAAAGAAAAATCCCATGTCACCCTTTCGCCCGGATGCTAAGTTCATTGAGATGGATGCTACTTCCATACGCTTTGATGAGCGCAGCATAGCCGATCCCCTCATAGGTTCGGTTCACGATCCCATATACCAAGGGGCAGGCCCTCTGGGCATTGCCGGCATTCCGCAACCCAAACCGGGGGCCGTCACCAAAGCCCATGGAGGCGTTCTTTTCCTGGACGAAATCGGTGAGCTTCACCCCATACAGATGAACAAGCTGCTTAAGGTTCTGGAGGACAGAAAGGTATTTTTTGAGAGCGCCTATTACAACGCCTATGACACCAATATTCCTCGCCACATCCATGAGATATTTCAGAAGGGCTTGCCGGCCGATTTTCGCCTAATTGGGGCAACCACCAGAAGCCCTAGCGAGATACCGGCAGCCATAAGGTCTCGATGCCTGGAGATATTTTTCAGAGAGTTGAGGCCCGATGAGATCATGCAAATAGCCAGGAATGCGGCTAAGAAGGGTGGATTCTCCATTGCCGAACGGGCGGTTGAGCTGGTGGGCAAGTATGCTGCCAATGGCAGGGAAGCGGTCAATATGGTACAGCTGGCGGGAGGCCTTGCTCTGACTGAGGGAAGGACCGACATTACCGTAGAGGATATAGAATGGGTAATAAACAGTGGGCACTACAGCCCGAGGCCCGAGAAGAAGGTACAGGGCATGCCCATGGTGGGATGTGTGAATGGGCTGGCAGTTTATGGCGCCCATCTGGGAACTATCATGGAAGTAGAGGCATCGGCCATGCCGACCGGGAAGGGGAAAGGCGTGGTTACGGTGACAGGCATAATCGATGAAGAGGAGATGGGTTCTGAGAGCAAGCGGATGCGCAGGAAGAGCACAGCCAGAGATTCGGTGGAAAACGTGCTGACGGCTGTCAGGAAATGGCTGGGCGTAAATCCTCGTGATTATGACATACATCTCAATTTTCCCGGTGGTATCCCTGTGGATGGTCCTTCAGCGGGCATTGCCATGGCGGTGGCAATATATTCTGCCATAACGGGACAACCTGTTGATGGCAGGGTGGCTATGACGGGAGAGGTATCCATCCTGGGAACGGTAAAGCCGGTGGGAGGCATCGCAGCTAAGCTAGAAGCGGCCGTTCAAGCAGGAGTAAAGAAGGTGATAATTCCAATGGAGAACTGGCAGGAAACTTTCAAAAACTACAGCATATCTATTGTTCCTGTGGAGAGGATTGAACAGGTCATAGAGCATGCCATGTATAAAGGGGAAGATGATGCTGGAGTTACAAAAGTGTCGCACCAGGCCGGGCTTTTAAGCGCACAGGCCAAATGATTCAAGTCCGGGATTATAAATCCCGGTTTTTATTGTACCTTTTATATTTGGAGCTTTGTAGGCATATATTTGGAGCTTTGTAGGCAGTGCAAGGTGGTATCTATAAGATGGGACAGCTGCAGCTTGATTTTTTAACCGGTTATTATATATAATTTTTTTAACCGGTTTATTATATATAATTCTTAACTTAAAAGACCAAGTAGATGGACAAAATGTAGGTACGGGATTTTTTATGTGTGTGGAGGAGATAACGATATGGCCGAGAAAGCGGCTGAAAAGAAAAGGGGTAGGCGTAGGCGAAAGGCTGATAATAAATTAAGGCGTATCCCCTGCCTGCCGCTTAGGGGATTGACGGTTTTCCCGTATATGGTGCTGCATTTTGATGTAGGGCGCCATAAATCCATCGCAGCCCTGGAGGAGGCAATGATAAACGACCAGGAGCTGCTTTTGGTTACCCAGAAGGACGCAAAGATGGATGATCCGGGCTTTGAAGATATATACCACGTAGGTACTGTATCTAAGATAAAGCAGCTTCTCAAGCTCCCGGGCGATACTATACGCGTACTGGTGGAAGGGCTTAGGCGTGGCCGGATCGTCAAGTGCATATCCACCGATCCGTATTTTGAAGTGGAGATTGAGGAGATTGAGGAAAATGATGCTGAGCCAGGCAATCTGGAACAGGAAGCTCTGATGCGAAGCGTGCTGGATATATTTGAGGATTATGTAAAGCTTGGCAACCGGGTATCTCCCGATATCCTGATATCAGTCAATGCGGTTGAAAAGCCCGGACAGCTGGCCGACATCATCGCTACCAATGTGCTGGTCAAGGTCGAGGACAAGCAGAGCATCCTAGAGGCATTTGACCCGCAGGATAGGCTGGAGAAGCTATATGCCATATTGACCAGGGAAATTCAGATTCTGGAGATTGAGAGGAAGATCAATCAGCGGGTAAAAAAACAGATAGACAAGCTCCAGCGGGAATACTATTTAAGGGAGCAGCTCAAGGCCATACAGAAGGAGCTAGGTGAGAAGGACGGCATAGGCGAAGAGGTTGAGGAATACAAGCGAAAGATAGAGATGGCGCAGCTTCCCGAAGAGGCATATGAGAAGGCCATGAAAGAGCTGGACAGGCTGTATAGAATGCCTCCGGGTTCGCCAGAGATAGGGATTATAAGGACCTATTTGGACTGGCTTGTAGAGCTGCCGTGGAATATTGAGACTGAGGACAACACGGACATTAAAAAGGCCGCCAAGATATTGGACGAGGATCACTATGGCTTGGAAAAAGTAAAGGAACGAGTGTTGGAGTATCTGGCTGTGCACCAGCTGACCCAGCAGATGAAAGGCCCAATATTGTGCTTTGTGGGTCCGCCTGGCGTGGGCAAAACCTCTATCGCCAGGTCTATTGCACGGGCTCTCAACAGAAAATTCGTTAGGATGTCCTTGGGCGGCGTGAGGGACGAGGCTGAAATCCGCGGACATCGAAGGACTTATGTGGGGGCTATACCCGGCCGGATTATAGCCTCCATAAAGCAGGCAGGTACAAAAAATCCTGTATTTCTCTTCGATGAGATAGACAAGATGAGCAGCGATTTTCGCGGAGATCCTGCTTCTGCCATGCTGGAGGTGCTGGACCCGGAGCAAAACTTCGCTTTTCGGGACCACTATTTGGAGGTGCCCTTTGACCTATCCAAGGTTATGTTTTTGACAACTGCCAATACCCTTGAGACCATACCGAGGCCCTTGCTGGATAGGATGGAGGTCATTCAAATTTCGGGCTATACCGAAGAGGAAAAGGTGCACATTGCCTCCCGCTACCTCATTCCTAAGCAGGTGAAGGAGCACGGCCTTAAAGAGGGAAGCGTTCAGATATCCGAACGGGCCATCAGAGATATCATCAACTATTATACTCGGGAGGCTGGAGTGCGCAATCTGGAGCGACAGATTGCTACCATATGCAGGAAGGCTGCCAGGCAGATACTGGAAACCAATCAGATGCGCATACGGATAACCAACGGCAACCTAAAGCGCTATCTGGGCGTTCCCATATACCGCTATGAAAAAGCGGAGCAGCATAACCAGGCCGGCATTGTCACAGGTTTGGCTTGGACTGCGGTGGGCGGTGATACACTATTTGTAGAGGCAATACATATGCCGGGCAGCGGAAAACTGGTGCTTACCGGTCAGCTGGGTGATGTCATGAAGGAATCGGCACAGGCCGGCTTCAGCTATATACGGGCTAAGGCGCGGGATTTGGGCATAGATCCTAATTTTTACAACAATACCGATATTCATGTACACATCCCAGAAGGGGCAATACCCAAGGATGGCCCTTCGGCTGGCATTACCATGACCACGGCCATAATCTCGGCGCTGACGGGGATACCCGCCCGCAGCGATGTTGCCATGACGGGCGAAATTACCCTGAGGGGAAGGGTACTACCCGTCGGAGGTCTAAAGGAAAAGGTATTGGCAGCCCATAGGGCAGGAATTACCAAGGTCATAATCCCTGCTGAAAACGAAAAGGACCTGAAGGAGATCCCCGAGAACGTTAAGCGAAAGGTAAAAATAATATTGGTGGATCATATGGATCAGGTGCTGGAACATGCCCTGGTGGAAGTTCCTAAGCCCAAACAATAGCTTTACTCCTCTTCGTCTTGCGGATTTATTATTATGTCCACATTGCCCAATGTTATCCTGTTAGGGCTGTCTGTGGTCTGTACCATTGTTGTAGTTTGAAGAACGTCTCCACTTTGAGAGCCATTTCCGGCTTCCTGTGGGGGGGATGCAGTAGCTCTGGGCTGTGGAAGCTGTTTTCCTTCGCTTGGGGAGGATACATTGTCGTCAGTGAACGTGGAATGCGAGGAAGGCGATGTGCTGTGTGTGCTATTGCCGTCCATTGGAGGCGGTGGAGTTGACGACGTTTGATAGGCCTGTTTCTTATCGAGAGCAGGCTTTTTTTCTTTTTGGGATATGTCGGTGTAGGCAAAAGCTTGCTTGCTGTATATCCTTAGCTGCTCTATTTGAAAGGAGAGCTTTTTTACCATGGCTTCCAGGAAATACATGGCCTTGTTATTTTGGAGCAGTTGTTCTTGAAAGGCATAAATGCTAGAGGTTATGTTTTCGAGTTGCTGTTCCATGGCAGCTACCTTTTTTTCTAGCTGGCTGTATGATGCCAATTGTTGACCTTCTTTTTTTTGCGCTGTTGCAGCGGTCGACTTTGACCGAGGACCTGAGAGGTCCAGGACTTCTTTATAGTTTATGCCCCATAACCTTAAAGTGGGGGGAAGATCCGGCCTGTCGAAGGAGGTGTAGTAAAAAAAGGTCGGATTGTCCGATGAAGCGTGGGGGATTTTTTGTGGAGAACTCCAGGTATTGCCGCCATCCTGTGAAGCTGCGCAGTATATATCTCCTTTTACTTCCCATAGGCAATACAACTGATCCAATAGCAGCAGGGTGGGATGGATGGGCTGGTCCTGGCTGGTGTGTATGACCTTTGCTTCTAGGGTATCGTGTTCAGGTTGAAGTGCATATCTTATAGATAGATATTTTATGACATGGTTGGAGTTTTCCTTTTCCTTCCATACGACGTGAAGGCGGTGATGGGGTTCAGCGTATAGATAAAATTCTGAGCATTCACGGTCGAGCTTATATATCGTTGTTGGATGGGTCCAGGAAGAAAATGAGGGGCTAAAGCAGCAATATAGCAGCGAAAGTTGATGGTCGGATTGTTGGCTGAATAACAGATGCACATTTCCCAGGCTGTCAATAAAGACGCTTTCTATGGCCGTTAAGCTGTCGGGAGTGAAGGTCCAGACCCTTTGCCTTGTCCACTTATTCCCATTGCCTCGATAATGTATCAGGAATTCCGTCCCGCGCCTTACTGAACTCTTGATGTAATACATTATGTGCACGGTGTCCCGATATGCCATTATGGTGAAGAAGGAAATGTCTTGTGCAGGAGTCCGAAGATATTCTACCGTCTGGCGTTGCCATTTGACGCCATTCCACTGATAATATACCAGCTGATTTATAGTAGTATATGCCAATACATGAACATTATCGCGGGAATCAATTGTAGCTGCAAGGTCTTTAACCGGCTGTGGATCCAGTAAAACGCTTTCAACAGTTGACCCAGTTTCTGCTTGGGAATCCAATTGGGAATACATTATGTGCTGCTGGGGCGAGAGAAAAAAGTGCCATCGTTTTCCCGAGGAGGTTTTGAGCACAAATGACCTATGGTCGCATATTGACATAGTATCACCCATTTCATTTCTAGCGTTTTAGTAAATCTTTATGATATGATTTGAAAATTTATCACATGCCCTATCACACATAATTGAGTTTTTACATATTATGCACAGTGAGAGGAGATGCACATTTCCTCGAGAACATATCGTGACTAAAGGAGGGTTGAGAATGTCTTTCTATTCATATAAAAATCAGGGCAATGAACGGTGTCCCGGTCGGATAGGGTTTGATGCATGCAAGAAGATAATTGAAAAGGTATGCATCCAGGTAAATAAAGTGTATGACGCTTGTCTTCAGCAGGAAACTTTAAGGGACATAAGGCTTGTGGTAAGGGACATATGTGGGGATTGGCAGAACTTTACGCCGCCGTTTACCTTCGTAGGCTGCAGAAGCACCAGCGTAAAAGGCAGATTGATAGGCACACAGATTACCAGGCTACCGGATCGCCCAAATTTTGCAAGGATACAGACTAAAGTCGAGATACCGGTTGAAGTAATTTTTGAGGACTCAAGAGGCAATAAGGGTACTGGCAATAGCACCATAGTTATTCCAAAAGATGTAATACTCTTTGTGCCGGATGAGTCGGTAATTCCCTTCCAGCTGGAAAGCGTTGTTAACGCTATGTGCATATCAGGGAAGGCGATACCCGGTGAGGGTTTGAGGTTCGAGGTCGATGCATGCATCACTATCATCCTGAAGATTGTAGCTAAAGTTGATCTGCTGGTGCCTTCGTTTGGATTCTGCGAGATTCCTCCTTGTGAAGAATTTTCAGAGAATCTCTGCGAAGAATTCTTCCGACTTCCGCTGTTCCCGCCACAGATCGAAGATGTACGCGATAAGGCCCGAGCTTTCAATCCACGTTTGTACTCCAATGAAGGTATGTACTCCAATGAAGGCGAGCAGGAGGAGTAGCCTTATAT
>NZ_VSCO01000224.1:0-1526 GCF_047459465.1 Caldicoprobacter sp.
TGATATCCTGTGGATATGCTTTCAAACAATCTATGATAGGAGCATAGGCCGATATGAAGGATACGATAAGGACTCCACCCTTCTTTAATAAACCCATACACTGATTTATCGCTTCTTTTCTCTGGTTTTCCTCCAGCAAATGATACATAGGTCCCATACAAAGTACAGCATCATATTTTTTTCCTGGCAGCAACTTACTTAATTCAAGAACGTTTCCTTGAATACACCCTTTCAATACCACTCCTGCTTCTTTTGAGTTTTTAGCAGCCTGTTCTACCAGTTTTTCACATAGGTCAACAAGCGTAACATCATGACCTTTTTGTGCGAGGTATATGCTATACCTTCCGGGCCCTCCGCCAACATCCAGGACAGAAGCTCCCTCCGGTATAAACCTATCAAGCATTCTTTTTGTCATCTCAAACTCGATCCTATGCCTTAACAGCCGTCCCCATTCGTCATAGTTGCTGTAATACTGCTCAATATTGCCCATGTCAACACCCCCTAAAAATATTAAAACCAAGCAGAATCACCTTTTAGGCGATTCCATGGGGTATTATTCCACGTGTAGGGCTTCCGTACCCTATGCAGCTAAAGCATCCTACTTTTATCCACACTTACCATTTATTTCGAAAATTATTACACGTTAGGCTTGGATTTGTCAAGTGCAACCTGCAAGTTCCCTGCAAACTTCTTATAAAGCTCATAAATATTATAAAATCAGTCCATCTTTCAAAGATAATATCTTCACCGGGAAACTCTTCAGGCTGTTTTAAAAATGCTATAACGTGTCTATCATCCTCGTAAAATACTTCAGGATACTGCTCTATAAATTTTTCATTGGCTCTTTGAAGTTTGCTGCAGTATTTATCACAGTTTTACTTTTCATATCTGTTTCCCCTTATTCTGTCATTTTGGTTCTAAACGGCAGCTTTAATTTTGTTCATATGGTTTGTTATGCCTCATTCTCGGTCTTAGATAATAAAGCTATTATGAAAAATTTTTTTGAATAAGTTTAGTCGTATGGTATTATATTTTTAACGTTGACAATACCTATAGCATTTATCATTTCGGTGTTAATGAATACGGTTATTGAAGATTCAAAATTTAACTGTATAAAATTTAAAGTTATTCCGATTTTCAAATTCCAAGAAGTTCGGATCGTATTATGTCGGTCCAAGCGGGAGAGGGGGGAGCAGATCCTATGAAGAGGAAGAAGCTGACAAGGCGTAATGCTTATCTTAAAGATTTAAATGAATGGAATGAGCATAAGTATAGCCCCGGCCATTGGACCGGTGGTAATATACCTCCCCATGTAAAATATGGTGGAAAGCCAATGGGCATTGTGATGTTCGTTATAGGTTTGGTAAATATAATTGCTGTTATTGCTGCCCTCTTCTTTTCAAGTAGGTTTGATTACAGCATGATTCTTGTAGTTGGGCTAAGTTTCATAATGCTTATCGGTGGTGCAAGAAAAATCAAAAGACGTTAAGATTTGGTTACGAGAATTGATGAAACTGTTGAATTTG